>DSCJ01000020.1 GCA_011049175.1 Bacteroidota bacterium
CCGCCGCTGGCGGGGGAGGCGGGGTGGTTGGTTGGGAATCAACCCACTCCACATTTTCAGGATAGCTGGTGGGATTTCCAATCCCGGTTTTCCTTTTCTTTACTCCCTCCTTTGCAAGGAGGGATGCCCCCCGCCGCTGGCGGGGGAGGCGGGGTGGTTGGTTGGGAACCACCCATCTCATCATTTTCATTAAAGGTTAAGGATTTTCCTTGACTCAATACTCTTCCGTCTCCCCCCGCCGTAGTTTTTCCATAAAAGCATCAGCAGCCAAAGGGTTTTTTGCATGCTTTTTTGCCCTCAAAAAAGCATGTCGCTCCGTTTCGGGAACGGAGCGAAACACCGGCCGGTGGGATTAATATATCCAGTTTCTGCATACAATCCCCTGCTAACCCGACCTGATAAACCGGCTGATTCTTCTCTTCTAAAAACAGGCATCTTCAGCAGAGCAAAGTTCCTGGATTTCCATGAATTTCATCAAAAGGATAGGCCTCTGAGGGTTTTATGAGAAAAACAAGGCGGGGGATCCACCTTCCCCTGCCAGGGGAAGGATCTGGTTAGGGGAAGGCTATGGTTGAATCCCTTGTGCGGGGAGAGAATTTGTCTATTTTTGTGGGAAGCAGCGGAGAATAAGGCAGAAATGATATTCAGTTTATGTATCCATAGCGCCCGATCCGCCATATGAAATACCCACGGTATGCCCGATTTCACCATTCGCCGTTACATTGAACTGCTGGAGGTGCTTCAGGAGAAAGGATTTGCCTTTCAAACATTTCAGGATTTCCTGAACAACCCCCAGCCCCGCAGCATCATTCTGCGGCACGATGTGGACCGGATGCCGGAAAATTCCCTGAGGTTTGCACGGATACAACACGAAAGGGGAATCCGGGGCACCTATTATTTCAGGATAGTAGGAGAAAGTTTCGATCCGGGTATCATCCGGGAGATTGCCGGCATGGGACATGAGATCGGGTATCATTACGAAGACCTGGACCTGGCCCGGAAGTACCTTAAAAAACATCCTGGAGGCAGCAAATCAGATATACCTTATCTCATTCAAACGGGAATAAAGCTTTTCGCGCAGCATCTTTCCCTCCTTCGTGAAATTGCCCCCGTTGCCACCATCTGCATGCACGGAAGTCCCCTCTCGCCCATCGACAACAAACTACTCTGGAAGGAATACGATTACCGGGATTATGGCATTGCCGGAGAACCCTATTTCGACACCGATTTTTCAAACATACTTTACCTGACGGATACAGGAAGGCGGTGGGACGGTGACCGGTTCAATGTGCGTGATACGGTGGCCGGTTTACCCCACACAACAAACGTGGAACCTCTCAGCACCCGGTACCGGTTCCATAGCACCCGCGACATTGTGCAGGCTGTTCAGTCAGGCCTTCTGCCCCAGCGTGTTATGCTCACCTTTCATCCCCAGCGGTGGACCGACCGTTCCCTGCCCTGGCTGAAGGAACTGGTATGGCAGGGTATGAAAAACCAGGTGAAATATTTCCGGACAAAATCCCTGATGCGCTCCCGGAACCCTTAGCCGGTAATCCCGGCACGGCATGTAAGATAAAATACTCAGATCAGGGGAATGGCTCTGCTCAGCAGACGGATTACGTGTTGTACGTTCCTGCCGAACACTTTCAGTACCTCCTCCCAGGTTACCGGTTCTTCTTCTGTGTTCCATGAATCATAGTCGGTGCTCATGGCCACAGCGGCATAAGGTATTCCGGCCTCGTTAGCCAGGATCACTTCGGGGGCAATGGACATGTTGATCACATCGGCCCCCCAGGTGCGGAACATTCTCGATTCAGCCCGGGTGGAAAACCTCGGGCCCTCAATGGTAATCACCGTTCCCCGGGGATGGACTGTGATCCCTTCCTCCCGGGCAGCGGCAATCAGCACCTGTCGCAGGTTCTCATCAAAGGGATCGGCCATGGGAGTATGCTTCAGGTCGCCGGGTTCGAATTCTTCATGAAAGGTCACGATCCGGTGCCGGGTAAAATCGATGAACTGATCAGGGATCAGCAGGTGTCCCCGGCCGATCTCCTCCCTGAGGCTGCCGCATGCCGTGCTGGCAAGGATATGGGTGCAACCCAGTTCTTTCAGTACATGGATATTGGCCCGGTTATTTACGGCGGTGGGAGGAATGGTATGCTGCCTTCCGTGCCGGGACAGCAAGACCACTTCCGTTCCTTCGATCGACCCCGACAGCAGGGTAGAACTGGGCTTCCCGTAAGGAGTGTCTTTTTCAATGATCTCCGTATTTTTCAGGATATCGGGATCCTCCAGTCCCGAACCCCCGATAATGCCTATTTTTTTCATGGTTCAGCCGTATTGATATAAGCGAGGAGGGATGCCATGGCCTCCTCCAGGTCCTTTCCAAAAATAATGATCCCTTCCGGATGTCCGCCCATTACCACCATCCGTTTCTCGGCATTTTTACTTTCACGCAGCAGCCGGATTATCTCACGGGCCATTTCCGGTGTTCCGTATTCTGCCGTTTCATGGGTGGTGGGCACCCGGTTTTTCCACTGTTTCCATAAGCCGGCATGGTGAATATGGACCACCGCATTTACACGTGACAGGGTTTCATACACAGCTGCATGGCTGAGCGATTCCGATGAAGCCCTTACCGGGCCGGTACAGACGATTTCATTCCGATCGATCCCGTATTTTTCCACCAGGGAAAAATGCCCGGCATGCAGTTTTTTGAATTTTCCGGTGGCCGTCCCGGTAATAAAGAATTTTCCGGCGGTAGGGGCACGAAGGCTGATATTGCCAAAGCCGGTCCCATCTTCCAGGCACCCGAGCATTTCCATCGAATACAGCACCGACCGCCACCGGTTTATTTCCAGGACCATACCGGCCGGTATCAGTGGACCGGAAGGCCGCCAGTGACAATGAAAACGGATGTATCCTTCTTTTTCCGAATTCATTACGTATCATGGAATAAGGAAGCAATGCCTTCTTCTGTTGCCATACACACTCCCCGTTCAGTGATCAGGGCAGTCACCAGCCTGGCCGGGGTTACATCAAAACCGGGATTTGCCACCAGATGTTCTTCGGGAAGGATCCTTACCCGGACACGTTTTTCTCCATCCAGGCCTTCCACCAGCCTCACCTCTTCCCCGCTGCGTTCTTCCACCGGAATATTTCTCACCCCGTTTCCCATTTCCCGGTCGATGGAAGAAACCGGCAGGGCCACATAAAAAGGGATTCCGTTGTCGCGGGCAGCCAGGGCTTTCAGGTAGGTGCCGATCTTGTTGGCCACATCCCCGTTGCGGGTGGTACGGTCGCTTCCCACCAGCACCACATCCACCCGCCCCTTCTGCATAAGGTATCCCCCGGCATTATCGGTGATCACCGTATGGGGAATGCCGGCCTGCTGCAGTTCCCAGGCAGTAAGCCGTGCTCCCTGGTTTCTCGGCCGCGTTTCATCCACCCACACATGAACGGGAATATGCCGTTCATGAGCCAGGTATATGGGAGCCGTGGCGGTTCCGTAATCGATACACGCCAGCCAGCCGGCATTGCAATGGGTGAGGATATTTACCGTGCGGCCTGTTTTCCGGTGGATATCCTTCAGAATTTCCAGTCCGTTCAGACCGATCAACCGGCAGGCTTCCGTCTCCTCTTCCAGTATGTTCATGAATTCCTTTCGGGCCCTCTCCTCAGGTTCTTCCGGGGAAGAGGCATCCAGAAAACGATCCATCATCCGGTTTACCATCACCCTGAGATTGACGGCCGTGGGCCTGGCCTGTTTCAGTTTCCCGGCCCACTCCCTGACGGTTTCCTCCTGATGATTTTCCCCTGCAGACCGGTATGCGGCAAGGAAAATCCCCCCGGCAGCCACCGCCCCAATGAGGGGAGCTCCCCTGACCTTCATTTCCGTAATAGCCACCAGGGCATCTTTAGGAGTGTTCATGGTTCCGGTCTCAAACCGGAAGGGAAGAACCGCCTGGTCGATATACCGGATCTGTGGAGTTTCTCCTTCCCCGAGCCAGAGCGACCGGTAATGTTTATCCCCTATTTTCATGCCATGTGCCCGTAAAATGGTAAGTTTGCAGTTGGGATATCCAAAGTTAATCATAAACACCGGATATATGAACCGGAAAATCATTCGGAATGTCATGTTCGATCTGGGCGGGGTGCTGATCGGCCTGGATGTGTCAAGAACGGTCAAGGAACTGGAGGCGCTGGGAATACGGATGGACGGGGAAGCCGGACAGGTAGAGTTCATGTCCCTGCTAATGGATCTGGAAACCGGCCGGATGGAAGCCCGGGATTTCCTGGATACACTTTCGGGCTTCTCAACCAAGCCCTTCACCGCCGGCCAGTTTGAACAGGCATGGGGATCGATTTTTACCGGATTCGACATGGATGCCATCCAATTCATCAGGAAGCTGAAAGACCGGTACCGACTGTTGCTTCTGAGTAACACCAATGCCCTGCATGTACCGGTTTTTGAGCGCCTGCTAAAAGAACAGAGCGGTATTCCCGGCATGCATCAGCTTTTCGACAAAGTGTACTATTCCCATCTGCTGCGCATGCGCAAGCCCGACCGCGAAATTTATGAGCATGTGATCCGCGACAGCGGTATTGACCCGGCGGAAACACTTTTCATCGACGACCTGAAAGAAAACACCGATGCGGCCAGGGAGCTTGGTTTCCGGGTTCATCAGCTGAAAGAAGGCGAAAAGGTGGAAGAGGTGCTGACAACCTATGTCATGGCATGAACCGGAGTAACCGGAATGCTATGTGTTCAGGACCAGACGGGCAAAAGGAGGAAATCTTTTCATTGCATTTCATACATTTTTTTCGTATTTTTAAACAACCATGCATAAAGGCAGCCATTTCATACGATCTATCAATCCTCATCTTTTCTGGGATGTGGATATTTCCAGACTGGATGCATTCCGGTCGAGAAGGCTGGTTATCGAACGTGTTTTTTCGCTGGGCAATACAGATGAAATCCGCCGGGTATTAAAATTTTATGGAAAAGAAGAAATTATTCACATTTTGACGAACCTGAATTACCTGGATAAAAAAACCCTGAATTTTGCTGCCACATTGTTGCATGTTCCCAAGGAAAAATTCAAATGTACAATACGGAAGCAGTCAACCCCACCACACTGGGATTATTAAAGCAACTTCAGGAAAAACCTTATTTACAGGGATTTCCTCTTGCCGGTGGCACAGGACTTGCCATGTATTTGGGGCACAGGAAATCAGAAGATATAGACCTGTTTTCAAACCGGAATTTCGACGTGGCACGCCTGCTTGAAAACCTTCAACAGGATTTTGAAATCGACCTGTTATTTACGGATAAAAATACCCTGAAAGGGATCATTTCCGGAGTCAATGTGGATATCCTGGCCCATCGCTATCCGGCCATTGATACCCCGGTGTATGCACCCTATTTCCTCATGTCGGAAAAAGACATTGCTGCCATGAAACTGAATGCGATTTCTGTCAGCGGACAGCGATCAAAAGATTTTATAGACATATACTTTCTACTGGAAAAATACTCTTTGGAGGAAATGCTGGGATTTTACCGGAAAAAATACAGGCAAACCAATGACAGTCACGTTTTAAAGAGTCTCATCTATTTTGATGAGGTGTATCTGGCTGATTGGCCCATACTGATCAGACATCCTCATCTGAGCTGGGATGAAGTGAAAAATGAAATTGAAACCCGTGTTCGGCAGTTGTTGAATGAATGATCTCTACTTTCCGGGATCCACTCCCGATTCGGTGAAGGAAATGGTATAATCCCCGTTCAGGCGGTTGCTGGGCTTACCACCCAGTTTGATAAAAAACCAGGTTTCTTCTGCAGTATAATTGTTATAATACCCCGAAAGCGCTTGACCTGCCTGACCGATCACCGGCTCATCCTGCAGGGAAAGCTGATCGCTTCCAAACAGTTCATACTGCAGTATCATATCCTCCTCATGGGGCGCCACCTGAAAACTGATCTTCTTTTCGGCCCCAACCATCACTTTGAAAAATTCCCAGTCGCCAAATTCTGATGTATCAGCTGCACAGATAATATTGCCTGTTAATTCTCCGGTTGGAAATGAGTTGATCAGGCGGGCATCACCGAAGCTTTCATCGGGTTCATAATCGTCGTTGGAATCGGTATCGGTAACCGTGAGGGTGTAATACCCCTTGTTACGACCTGAATAACTGTATATTTCGATAAAATAAATGCCTCCCCGTGTGATCAGGTTAATGGTAAAATCCAAACCCTGAGCCGCATGAACCCCATGGAAATGCACTCCCTGGGCATCATACAGGTTACAGGCGGCATCCAGGTTGGCTGAAACACCGGTGAGGGCAATTTCCGTAATATCAATTATATCGTCGTTATCGACTGATACCCGGTACCAGTCGTGATCGTCCTCACCGATACCTGCTTCTACAGGATTGCCCAGGGCCAGGTTAACTGCATCGTGGCGGCTGTTATTGGGTTCGAAGCTGTCATGGAACGGATCGTTCTTTTTGCAGAAGGAAAGAGTCATGATACACAGGGCCAAGGCAGGCAGCAGGGGAAACAGAATTTTTTTCATCGCGATCTATGTTGCAGAATGTTTCTGAGGGGTTATCCGGATTATCTTTTCGCTCCTGATAGATCAAAGATATGATCTTTCAGTGAATACAGGTATATTTTTTCATGCAGGGTCCACCCAGTGGCCTTCTTTCCTCATCAATTCCTCCAGCGCTTTCAGGGCTTCTTCTTCGGGAATGTTTTTCAGAACGGGTTGTTTTTTTCTGTACAGATGAACTTTCCCGGGACCTGCCCCCACGTATCCGTAATCGGCATCGGCCATTTCCCCGGGTCCGTTCACCATGCAGCCCATCACGGCAATGCGGAGCCCGTTCAGGTGGCGTGTTTTTTCCCTGACCCGGGCCGTGACTTTCTGAATGTTGAACAGAGTTCTTCCGCAGGAAGGGCAGGAAATGTATTCGTTGTGGTACATCCTCAGCCTGGTTGCCTGCAGAATGCCCGCTCCCAGGGAAGCGGCATCGTCCGGACCGAATGGTTTTTCTCCTTCAAGCCACAACCCGTCAACCAGTCCGTCGAGGCAGAACGGGCCCGTTTCGCAGGAAGCACGGATGAGCAGGTCTTCCGGGTCGGGTTCACTGTATTTCTTTCTCAGTATAACCGGATTCCCCAGTCCATGCTCATGAATCAGATAAAAGCATTCTTCCAGCATTTCCACCGCATGCTGATCGGGAAGACGTATCACCAGGATCGCCGGCAGGTCACTTTTCAGGATATCCGCCAGGCGGGGAATATCTGCGGTGGCGGTGACTTCTGCAAAGAAAGGTTTTCCCTTCCACGAAGCCATGTCAGCATAATGCCGGCTGTCAAGCAGGGGATAAACGCGGGAAGGCTTCTTTGCCAGGGATTGCCAGCATACATAAGGAACGATCCCAGCCTTTCCCGGGGGGATCAGGGCAAGCTGTTTTTCAGAAGAAGCAAAAAAGAAATCGGCAGAGGGGCCCGTATTCTTCCCACCGGCCGGAATTTTTTCTTCGTTCAGGCCGGTGATCAGTACAGGGGGGTGATCTCCGCCTGCATTCAGCACAGGAAAGGTTTTTCTTCTCTCCCATTCCAGAAAGGAAACGGGACGTTTCCGGCTGCCCTGGGCCGGCATGCGCAATGAATACCGGGCGATTTTTTTTGCCACAGGAATTTCCTTCACCGGATCTTCCGTAAGGGAAACCCGGATGGTATCGCCAATGCCGTCGATCAGCAAACCGGCGATCCCCACGGCCGATTTGATACGGCCATCTTCTCCCTCACCTGCTTCGGTCACACCCAGATGCAGGGGATAATGCATATCCTCCCTCCACATTTTCCACACCAGCAAACGGGTAGCCTGTACCATGACACGTGTGTTGCTCGATTTCAAGGACACAATCACATTGGGGAACTGCCTGTTCCGGCATACCCGTAAAAACTCCATGGCCGATTCTGCCATTCCTTCGGGTGTATCCCCGTATTCCTGCATGATATGTTCCGACAGTGATCCGTGATTAACCCCCACACGGATGGCGGTTCCCGTTTCCCTGCACCGATGGATCAGCCGCGTAAAATATTCTTTTTGCAGCTTTCTGGCTTCTTCGGGGGCAAGGGCCTGTTGTCGCGGCCCGATCCCGTAGTTCCCGGGATTTATCCTGACTTTATCCACCACACCGGCAGCCTCAAGAGCCAGGTGTGGAAGGTAATGCACATCGGCAGCCAGGGGAACAGGCACCCCTTCTTTCCGGAGTTTTTTCCGCACAGAAGCCAGAGCTCTGAGTTCCCTTTTCCCCTGGGTGGTGCATCGTACCAGCTCGCAGCCGGCTTCTGCCAGGCGGCGTATCTGCTGCAGGGTTTCCTCCGTCTGGCGTGTGTCGGTACTGGTCATCGACTGGATCCTGAGCGGGGAAGTGCCCCCGATGGTCAGCGATCCGACCTGCACCTCGCCGGATTTCCAGTTGCCGATCACATCCGGCAGGCCGGTTTTTATTCCTTCATTTCCCATTCGGTACCTTCCTTGCTGTCTTTCAGTATAATCCCAAGCTTCTCCAGCTCATTTCGTATTTCATCGGCCGTGGTGAAATCTTTTCTTTTCCTGGCTTCCGATCTCAACCGAATGATCAGGTCCATCAGAGCCGCGGGCAAACGGCTGCTGAAGCCGCTTTCTTCCGGATGCAGGCCCAGTATCTCAATGGCAAAGGTTTTGAACAGGCGCATCAACTCCTCCAGGTCGAAGGCGGTTATGCTTTCGGTACCCGCCTGCACGGAATGAGCATAACGCACCGCTTCAAACAACTGCGATATTACCAGGGGTGTTTGCAGGTCGTCATTCATGGCAGCATAGCAGGCATCCCGGAATTCCGAATTGCTCCAGCCGGTGGTCTGAGCTGCGGGTTTCAGTTTCTCCAGTGTGCGCATGCCGTTAAACAGGCGTTCCAGTCCTTTTTCCGCCGCCTGAAGGGCCGGATTGGAAAAATCGACCGTACTCCGGTAGTGTGCCTGAAGAATAAAGAACCGGATGGTCATGGGGCTATAGGCTTTTTCGATCAGGGAATGATTGCCGGAGAAAAATTCTTCCAGGGAAACGGCATTCCCCAGCGATTTACCCATTTTCTGCCCGTTCAGGGTAACCATGTTGTTGTGCATCCAGTAACGTACGGAAGATTTCCCCAGGGCGGCGGTAGACTGGGCAATTTCACATTCATGATGGGGGAATACCAGGTCCATGCCGCCTCCGTGAATATCAAACGTTTCTCCCAGGTATCTGGTACTCATCACCGAGCATTCCAGGTGCCATCCGGGGAATCCTTCCCCCCAGGGAGAGGGCCATTTCATCAGGTGTGCAGGCCCTGCTTTTTTCCAGAGGGCAAAATCAAAAGGATGTTTTTTCTCTTCCTGTCCCTCCAGCTCACGTGTATAGGTCATCAGGTCGTCCATCACCCTCCCCGAAAGTTTCCCGTAAGGAAACGTTTCGCTGTATTTTTTCAGGTCGAAGTACACAGAGCCGTTTTTTTCATAGGCATACCCGTTCTGCAGAATCCGGTTCACCATTTGCTGCTGTTCAATGATATGGCCCGATGCCATCGGCTCGATGCTGGGTGGTAAAACATTCAGCTGACGCATGTTTTCATGGTAGCGGTTCATATAATACTGCACCACTTCCATGGGCTCCATTTTCTCCAGCCGGGCCTTCCGGGCCACCTTGTCCTCCCCTTCATCGGCATCCTGCTCCAGGTGTCCCACATCGGTTATGTTCCGCACATACCTTACTTTATATCCCAGGTGGGTAAGATACCGGTACAGTACATCAAAACTGATGGCGGGGCGGGCATGACCCAGGTGTGCATCGCCATAAACCGTGGGCCCGCAAACATACAGTCCCACATGCCCGGGATGAAGCGGTTCGAAAACTTCTTTTTTCCGCGTCAGGGTATTATATATCCTCAGGGAATCTGCCATAACCAGCCTTGATTTTATTCCTGTAAAAGTAATAATAATTCCGCAACGGATGGGAAAGGAAACGGCCCCGGGTTCTGAAACTTACGGCACACCCTTCATACCTGTTAATTTTATTTGGAGAAATGAAAGGAATGGCTTAGTTTTGGCTTTTGATATTCAAATGTTCGGTTTCGGGCATTTGATTTATTCAGAAGAGGGGAGAGATTAGGCTCTGTGAACCTCTAGCAACCATCTGCCCCGGGCAGAAAAGGTGCTAATACCTAATCCCGGAAAGGTCGGGAGATAATAAATTAAATGTCAAGGGAATGAAACCTGAACAACACCAGCAAACCGCTATTTACCTCCCTTCGCGTATCCATTTACGCTTCCGGAATTTTATCATGCCGCTGATGCCTATGTGCATGCGCTGATCCCTTCCCGCATTTTCAGGAAGGGAATGTTTCAGGATCATACGCTCCTGAAAAGGGCGCAACATAACCGGTTTTTACACCATTCATCATTATGCAGGCATCATGCAGAACAGAAGAACATACGAAGAAATCAATCAGAAGATCAGCAGCGGCAGGGCGGTGGTCCTGACGGCTTCAGAAGTGTCGGAACTGTCGAAAACGCTGTCGCCGACCGAAATATTCCGAAAAGTAGATGTGGTGACCACCGCCACGTTCGGGCCCATGTGTTCCTCGGGGATGTTTATCAATGTGGGACATACCCGGCCGCCCATGCGTATGGAACAGATCCTGCTGAACCAGGTGCCGGTTTATGGCGGCATTGCCGCCGTTGACGCCTACATCGGCGCCACTTCCGAATCGGAAAACCGGCCCGGCTATGGCGGAGCACATGTTATTGAAGAACTGATAGCCGGTAAAGAGGTGGAGATCGATTCCCTGGCAAAAGGCACCGATTGTTATCCCCGGAAATCGTTTAACGGAAAGATAAGCAAACATACGGTCAACGAAATGATCCTGTTCAATCCCAGGAATGCCTACCAGAATTATGCGGCGGCCGTAAACACTTCCGACAGGACACTCTACACGTATATGGGAATGCTTCTGCCCAGGCTGGGGAATCTTACCTATTCCACCTCGGGAGAACTCAGCCCCCTGCTGAATGACCCCTGGCTCAGAACCATCGGGGTGGGAACCCGGATATTCCTTGGGGGAGCCCAGGGCTTTGTTACTGGCAGGGGAACCCAGTTCCGCACCGACGTGGAGAGGAATGACCACAGCATTCCCCTGAAAAATGCCGCCACCCTGGCGGTAACGGGTAATGCAAAGGAAATGGACACGGCTTATATCCGGGCAGCTTATTTCGAAAAATACGGGGTGAGCCTGTTTGTCGGGATCGGAATTCCTGTGCCGGTACTGGATGAAGATATGGCTGCCCGCGTTTCCATCAGGAACGAACAGATCGAGACCTCCATTGCCGACTATGCCTCGCCCGCCCATGAGGAACTGGGAAGGGTGAATTACCGGCAGTTACAGTCGGGATCCCTGCGCCTGAAAGGGAAAAAGGTGAGAACAGCTCCCATGTCGAGCCTGCCGGTAGCCCGACGCATTGCCGGCGTACTGGCCGAAGAGATCAGGCAGGGGAAATTTTTCCTGACACAGCCTGTGGAAGCACTGGCCTGATCCATCCCTGTTATTCATCTTAGAAAAGACAAACACCATGAAAAAGAAATTTGTACTGACCTTTCCGCCGGAGTCGACCAATGAGCCGGTAACCTGCCGGCTGATCAGGGATTTTGGTCTTGATATCAATATTCTGAGGGCCGAGATCAATGCCGGCCAGGAAGGAAAGTTGCTGCTCGAGATCAGCAGCACAAAAGAAAACCTGGACAAAGGGCTGGGATACCTGGAAAGTAGGATGATTACCTGGGAGCCGGTGGCCGAAAAGATCCATTTCCATCAGGACCCGTGCATTCATTGCGGAAGTTGTACCGCCGTATGTTTTTCCGGAGCCCTGGAAATGGACCGCCTCACCCGCGAGCTGGTATTCACCCCTGAAAAATGCATAGCCTGCGGGCTGTGTCCCAGCGCCTGCCCGCTTAGGCTGTTTACACTTGAATTTGCCGTATGATCATGGAATACCAGGAACGAACCTACCGACGGAAAACCGATCATTTGAGGTTCAGTTATTTCCGGAGTGTGCTGGAAGAAACCGATCTGTGGATAGGGGTGGACCATGGTTCCAGCGATTCGAAGATGGAAGGATTTGTTGAACAGGTTCTGAAAGACATCCGGAAAGACCTGGTGGGATATGCCCTGTCGCACCCGGGGTTTCTTCATTCCCACACCTCTGTGCCGGCCGGCCCCGGAGCCCCCGAGGTGGTTCGGCGCATGTGTTCCGCTTCGGCAAAAGCAGGAGTCGGGCCCATGGCCGCTGTGGCAGGTACTTTCTCGGCCATGGTAGGAGAAAGGCTGAAAAGGGAATTTTCCGTACGGGAACTGATCGTGGAAAACGGAGGAGATATCTGGCTGCAAATCGAAACACCCCTGACCGTATCTGTGGAGGCAGGCAATTCTCCCTTTACAGGGAAAACAGGCCTGGAAGTGGACCCTGAATATACCCCCCTGGGCATCTGCACCTCCTCGGGGACTTTCGGGCATTCATTCAGCTACGGCAGGGCCGATGCAGTGATGATCGCATGCCGCAACTGTTCCCTGGCCGATGCCCTGGCCACCGCCTGGTGCAACCGCATCAGCCGGGAAAAAGATGTGGAAAAAACCGCACAGATGGCGGGGAAAGTACCGGAAATTCTATCGGTCATTGCCATCAGGGGAGAAAAACTGGGAATTGCCGGAAAACTCCGGTTCGGAATCTTTGCCTAACTTTCGTACCATGAAAAGAAAAGATATACGGGAAGAAGCCGGCAAACGCATCCTGGTGCTGGACGGGGCCATGGGAACCATGATCCAGAACTACCGGCTGAAGGAGGAGGATTTCAGGGGAGATCTGTTCAGGAACCACCCCCGTTCGCTGAAAGGCTGCAATGATATACTTTCCCTAACCCGGCCGGGGATTATCCGTGAAATACACCATCAATACCTGAAAGCCGGGGCCGATATCATCGAAACCAACACGTTCAATGCCAACCGGATCAGCATGGCCGATTACGGCATGGAAGAAAAGGTGTATGAGATGAACCGGGCGTCGGCTTTCCTTGCCGCCAAAGCAGCCCGGGAATGGACAGCAAAGGATCCCGGAAAACCCCGTTTCGTGGCAGGGTCTGTCGGTCCCACCAGCAAAACCGCCTCCATCTCACCCCGCGTGGAAGATCCCGGCTACCGTGCGGTGGGTTTTGACGACCTGCATAAAATATATGCCGAACAGGTGGCCGGGCTGATAGACGGCGGCGCCGATCTGCTGATTGTGGAAACCGTATTTGATACCCTGAATGCCAAGGCAGCCCTGACGGCCGTTCGGGAACAGTTCAGAGCCACAGGAAAGGAATTGCCGGTTATCGTCTCGGGTACCCTGAGCGATGCCAGCGGCAGAACCCTTTCGGGCCAGACCCTCGAGGCTTTTGTCATCTCCCTGTCGCATTTTCCCCTTTTCAGCATCGGGCTGAATTGTTCCCTGGGGGCAAAAGAACTGGGTCCCTTTGTTGAGACCCTCTCCCGCATCGCTTCCCGGCCCGTAACCGTGTATCCCAATGCCGGCATGCCCGACCAGTTCGGGGAATACCACCAGGGGCCGGAAGAAATGGCCGCTTATGTAAGGGAATTTCTCGAAGGAGGGTATGTGAACATCATCGGAGGGTGCTGCGGTACCACCCCTGACCACATTCGCCTGTTCGCCTCGGTAGCAGGGGAATTTCCTGTACGAAGACCGGCTCCGGCGGAACCCACTCTCCGCCTGAGCGGACTGGAACCCCTGACCGTTTATCCCGGAAGTAATTTTATCAATATCGGCGAACGGACCAATGTAGCCGGTTCCCTCAGGTTTGCCCGCCTGATCAGGGAAGAAAAATTCGAGGAAGCCCTCTCGGTAGCACGCCAGCAGGTAGAAAACGGCGCCCAGATACTCGATGTAAACATGGACGATGCCCTGCTCGACGCCGAAAAAGCCATGGTGCGGTTCCTGAACCTGCTGGCGTCTGATCCCGATATTGCCCGGGTGCCGGTGATGATCGATTCCTCGCGATGGCCGGTGATCGTAGCAGCACTGAAATGCCTGCAGGGAAAAAGCCTGGTCAATTCCATCAGCCTGAAGGAAGGGGAAAAGGTGTTTCTGGAACAGGCAACCGCCCTCCGCGATCTAGGGGCGGCAGCCGTGGTGATGGCGTTTGATGAAAACGGGCAGGCAGTGGATTTTGAAAGTAAAATCCGTGTGTGTGAACGTTCTTACCGGCTTCTTACCGAAAAGGCGGGTTTCCCGCCCCACGATCTGGTGTTCGACCCCAACATTCTGACCATTGGAACGGGAATGGATGAACACAATGCGTATGCGGTGGATTTCATCCGGGCAGTACGCTGGATCAGGGAAAACCTGCCGCACGCCCGCGTGAGCGGGGGTATCAGCAACCTTTCGTTCGCTTTCCGGGGAAATAACCGGGTACGGGAGGCCATGCATGCCGCTTTCCTGTATCATGCCATCGAGGCTGGCCTGGATATGGGCATTGTCAACGCGGGCGCTTTGCCGGTATATGATGAGATCCCTCCCGATCTGCTGACCCACGTGGAAGACCTGATCCTTAACCGGCGTCCGGATGCCACCGAAAGGCTGATCACGTTTGCTTCCCATATGCAGAAAGAGGAAAAAACGGAAAGGGAAACAGACGAATGGAGATCGCTGCCCCTGGAAGACCGCATCGCCCATTCCCTTGTGAAAGGAATAGCCGAGCACATAGAATCGGATATGCAGGAGGCCCTGACGCATTATCCCCGGGCACTGGATATCATTGAGGGACCGCTGATGAAAGGGATGGATGTGGTGGGCGATCTGTTCGGAAGCGGGAAAATGTTCCTGCCCCAGGTGATCAAGAGCGCGCGTGTGATGAAAAAGGCCGTGGCCTTTCTTCAGCCCTGGGTGGAAAAGGACCAGGCCGGTACCGGAGTTCCCTCCTCTGCCGGAAAGATCCTGCTGGCCACCGTGAAGGGGGACGTGCACGACATAGGCAAAAACATTGTGGGCATAGTACTGGGATGCAATCATTATCAGGTGATAGACCTGGGGGTGATGGTCCCGGCAGACAAGATTCTGGAAACCGCCCGCAGGGAGCAGGTCGACCTGATTGGTGTGAGCGGGCTGATCACCCCTTCGCTGGAAGAAATGGTGCACGTGGCAAAAGAAATGAAACGCAAGGGCTTTCAGATACCCCTTCTGGTGGGCGGAGCCACCACTTCGGTGATGCATACGGCCGTAAAGATCGATCCGGAATACCCGTCGGGAGTGATCCATGTAAAAGATGCTTCCCGGGCGGTACAGATAGCAAGGCAATTGCTGTCGAAGGAAAAGAAAAAGGCCTTTTTGAGTGAAACCGGTGAAAAATATGAATCATTGCGTCAGATGCATGCCGGTTTGCCGCGAAATTACATTCCCCTGGAGGAAGCCCGGAAAAATCCTACCCCCGTTAACTGGGAGCAGTATGAACCCCCTGTTCCCGGGGACACAGGCATGATGATATTCCGGGGCTACCGCCTGAAAGAGCTCAGAAAATATATTGACTGGACCTTCTTCTACCATGTATGGGAACTGAAGGGCCGGTTTCCCCAGTTGCTCGATCATCCTGAGAAAGGGGAAGAAGCCGGAAAGCTGTACGAAGACGCACAGGAATTGCTTGACCGGATCCTTTCCGAAGGAGCTCTGCAGGCAAACGCAGTTGCAGGCCTTTTCCCTGCCCTGAGCCGGGGTGATGATATTGTGGTCTTCGACCCGGATGATCCGCATCGTGAGCTGGTAACCCTGAATATGCTGAGGCAACAAACGGAAAAAACCCTCACAGGGTATCACCAGTCGCTGGCCGATTTCATTGCTCCCGAAAAAACGGGCAAAACCGATTATATTGGGATCATGGCCGTAACCGCCGGCATAGGGCTGGAAAAACTGGCCGAATCGTTCCGAAAGGACCATGACGATTACCGCCTCATTATGCTGAAAGCCCTGGCCGACCGGCTGGCGGAAGCTTTCGCCGAACGGATGCATGAGCGGATCCGGAAAGAATTCTGGGGCTATGCTCCGGATGAGGATCTGAGCCCTGAAGACCTTTTTGCATCACGCTACCAGGGAGTGAGGCCTGCCTATGGCTATCCGGCCTGTCCCGACCATACGGAAAAACAAAAGATATTCGATGTGCTTGAAATTACCCGGCATGCCGGGATCCGATTGACTGAAAATTTCTCGATGATTCCTGCCGCTTCGGTATGCGCCCTGGTTTTTTCCCACCCCCAGTCGGTTTACCTTGATGTGGGCCGTATAGGAAAAGACCAGGTAACGGATTATGCCCGGCGTAAAGGGCAGAGTATTACAGAGACCGAAAAGTGGCTGGCATCTGTATTAAATTATACATCAAATTATTATGGGAGAACTACTGGTTGATATATTAAAATCACCTGAGAGGACAAGGGTTTCCTTTGAACTGCTCCCGCCTCTCAAGGGAGACACTATCGAATCGCTTTACAAAAACCTCGATCCGCTGATGGAATTCGATCCGCCGTACATCAACGTAACCTATCACCGGGAAGAAGTGGTGTACCGGAATGTCAGCGATCACCTGATGGAGAGGAAAACCATCTGGAAAAGA
The DNA here is from genome assembly GCA_011049175.1 of Bacteroidota bacterium. Classification (GTDB taxonomy): domain Bacteria; phylum Bacteroidota; class Bacteroidia; order Bacteroidales; family VadinHA17; genus HyVt-105. Next base: position 16,737 of record DSCJ01000020.1, read on the forward strand.
CCCGGCACGGTAGCTATTTCCGCCGCCATTAAATACAAATACCGGGTCATGGTGATACCGCATATGATCTGCGGAGGATTTACCCGGGAAGAGACCGAAAATGCCCTGATCGACCTGAATTTTCTGGGTATCCATAACATACTGGCCCTGCGGGGTGATCCTGAAATATCGACCCGGGTATTTATTCCCGAACCGGGAGGACATGCCCATGCTGTAGACCTGGTAAGGCAGATCATGAACATGAACCGTGGCGTCTATCTTGACGAGGAACTGAAAAACGCCACTCCTACCCGCTTCTCCGTGGGGGTGGCCGGTTACCCGGAAAAACACCCGGAAGCTCCCAACCGCCAGTCAGACATGCAGTACCTGAAGGAAAAAATTGATGCCGGAGCCGAATTCATCATCACACAGATGTTTTTCGACAACCGTAAATACTTCAGGTTTGTGGACGAATGCCGGGAAGCCGGCATACAGGTTCCCATCATTCCGGGCCTGAAACCTGTGGCAACGAAAAAACACCTGAGCTATCTTCCCAGAGCATTCGGAGTTGACCTGCCCGGGGATCTGGTGAAAGCGGTGGAAAAATGCCGCAGCAACGAACAGGTAAAACAGGTGGGAGTGGAATGGGCTGTTCAGCAATGCAGGGAGTTAAAGGAACACGGGGTTCCCGTCATTCACTTTTTCACTATGGGACGCTCCGACAATATCCGGAAGATCGTTCAGGCGGTTTTTTAGGATCTTTCACCGTTCCGGCCAACAATTCAGGTCACTCCCTTCCATAATTGAGAATGTTCATTCAATATCTTTTTTGCCTCGTCATAACCGCAGGCAAATATTTCGCGGGCCTTGCTGATTTCGAATAATCCGTAATCTTTCAGTGCGGGGGGTTCAATGAATACATCGCAATACAATTTATGTTCCTGAATACGGGTTACCAGATTCAGATAAATGGTTCGCTCGGTGAGTTTCCAGAAGCCGTTCAGATCGTTTTCTTCATAATTCGGGTTCACACTCACCCCGACCAGTACCCGGCACCTGCCACGCACGGGCTGCACCGGCAGGTTGTCAATCAGTCCGCCGTCCACGTATGTAATCCCGTCAATCACCACGGGCTGGAAAAGTACCGGGATGGCAGAGGAAGCCATGATCTTATCGGGCAGGGACCCCTGGTGGAAATACACCGCCACGCCGCGGTTCATATCGGAAGCGGTAATATAAAGTGGGATTTTCAGCTGATCGAAAGTTTTTGCCCGGAGGCATTTTTTGATCAGGGAATCGATACCCGAAGGTTTCAGAAAACCCTTGCGGTTTACGTTCAGGTGCAGGATCTGGAAAAGGTTTTTTTCAATGAACATTTCAAGGATCTCTTCCGGGGTATACCCGTCGGCGTAAAAGGCCCCCACAATGGCACCCGCACTGACCCCTGAGATCACGCCGGGAGGGAATCCGGCTTCTTCCAGGGCTTTCAGTACTCCAAGATGGGCAAATCCCCGGGCGCTACCTCCGCTGAGGGCTATTCCAACCGCAACTTTTTCATTGTCATGGATTTGTTTTTTCATGATTTACAGCAAAATTTCATCAGGAAATCCCTTACTTTGCCAGTATAAAAATACACAGAAACCATTATACCGGGGCAAATGGCCAGAAAAAAACAGAAAAAAAGCAGCATGGATAAGAATGCACTCACTAACAAGATACTGGGAATATTCAGCAATAGTCCCAACAAGACCTATAATTATAAGCAAATGTCGAAGCTGCTCAACCTGCAGGAGAAGCAAATGGTAAGCACCGTGATGGCCGAGCTGGCCGAGGCAGGACTCATCAGGGAGGTATACACCGGAAAATACAAACTCAGGTCGAGGGGAGGTCATGTGGTAGGAAAAGTGGATATGAATGCCAACGGTTCGGCCTTTATCCATACCGATGAGCTCACTGAGAAAATTTACATTTCCGAACGTAATCTGAACCATGCCTTGCAGGGTGATACAGTGAAGGTGTATATGTATGCGCGCAGGAAAACACGCCGGCTGGAAGGCGAGGTGGTGGAAGTGCTGGAACGGGCAAAAAACACTTTCGTGGGAACGGTGGAAGTATCGAAAAACTTTGCTTTTCTGGTCACGAACAACCGGTCTATGCCCTACGATCTGTTCATCCCCACTGCCCATCTGAACGGGGCAAAAAACGGCGACAAAGCCATTGCCCGCATTACCGAATGGCCGAGGAACATGAAAAACCCCACCGGCGAGATTGTAGAAGTACTCGGCCGGCCAGGGGAAAATGAGGCAGAAATGCACGCCATCCTGGCCGAGTTCGGCCTTCCCTACCGCTTTCCTCCAGAGGTGGAAAAGGAAGCGGACACCCTACCCGATGAACTGCCGGAAGAAGAGATCAGAAAAAGGCGCGATTTCAGAAATGTGCCCACCTTTACCATTGACCCGGCCGATGCCAAAGATTTTGACGACGCTCTTTCGTTGCGGGAAACAAAAAACGGCCGGTGGGAAGTAGGCGTTCACATTGCCGATGTAACCCATTATGTTCGCCCTAAAACCCTGCTGGAAGAGGAAGCGAGTAACCGGGCCACCTCGGTTTACCTGGTCGACAGGGTGGTGCCCATGCTACCTGAGAAACTTTCAAACGGTGTTTGTTCCCTCAGGCCGGATGAAGATAAACTGTGTTTCAGCGCCATATTCGAAATAGATGAACAGGCACGGGTGCTGAGCGAGTGGTTTGGCAAAACGGTGATTCGATCCAGCCGAAGGTTCAGTTACGAAGAAGCCCAGAATGTGATCGAGACCGGGAAGGGAGATATGAGCCGGGAAATTCTGGTATTGCACCGGCTGGCACAAATACTCAGGAAAGCCCGGTTTGGCGCCGGATCGATCGATTTCGAACGTACGGAAGTGAAATTCGACCTGGATGAGAAAGGGCGCCCCCTGCGTGTACATTTCAAGGAAAACAAGGAATCGAACCAGCTGATCGAAGAATTTATGTTACTGGCCAACAGGAAAGTGGCCGAAAAGGTGGGGAAACCCGGCAAGGGGAAAAAAGCGAAAACCTTCGTGTACCGCATTCACGACAAACCCAATCAGGAGAAGCTGGAAAAACTCTCATTGCTGGTTACACGTTTCGGATACAAACTAAATACCGCGGGACAGGGTGTGTCAGAATCCTTCAACCGGCTTCTCGACAGGGTGAAAGGAAAGAAAGAACAGGACCTGATAGAAACCCTGGCCATCCGAACCATGGCCAAAGCCAAATATTCCACCGAAAATATAGGGCATTACGGACTGTCGTTCCCATATTATACTCACTTTACCTCACCCATCAGGCGTTACCCCGATATGATGGTACACCGGTTACTGGAAGCCTATGCCCAGGGAGCTCCGTCAAAAAACCGCGACAGGTACGAATCCCGCTGCCAGCATTCTTCCGAAATGGAACAGCGGGCCAACGATGCCGAATGGGCTTCCATCAAATACAAACAGGTGGAATTCATGCAGGACAAGATCGGTCGGGTTTATGAAGGAATTATTTCCGGAGTGGCCGAATGGGGACTGTATGTGGAAATCGTGGAAAACAAATGCGAGGGATTGATCCCCATCAGGGAACTGGGCGACGATTTTTATGAATACGATGAAGACCAGTACTGCCTGCGGGGACGCCACAGCAAGAAGTGCTACCAGCTGGGCGACCCGCTGAAAGTAGAAGTCTACCGCACCAACCTGCTCAAGCGGCAGCTCGATTTCCGCCTGGCAGAAGATTGATCCGTTCAGGTCGAAAAAAAATCCGGGAAATATGCTGACGGATATTGGTTTTTCGGAATTCGACCATTATATTCGTAAAGTCTAAGTTTCATGCCGGATGGTAGACAAAGACCAGGTTCGTAACAACATTATCCGGGCGGCAGGAACCATATTCAGCAAATTTGGTTTCCGGAAGACCACCATGGAAGAAATTGCACGTGCGGCAGGAAAAGGAAAAAGTTCCATTTATTATTATTTCAGCAGCAAGGAGGAAATTTTTGAGGCCGTTGTGGTGAAAGAAGCCCGCACCCTGAAAAAAGAACTTTCGAAGGTTATTGCCGGCTCCCCCGATCCCCTGGAAAAGTTGCGGAATTACATTCTGGTAAGAATGAAGACTTTCCACCAGTTATCCAATTTTTACCGGGCTATTTTCGACGAGGGGCTGAGTCATTTCGATTTTATTGAACGCATCCGCGAAAGGTATGACAAACAGGAAATCCTGACCATCCGTTCCATTTTCCTGGAAGGAATAAAAACCGGCCAGTTCAAACCCGAAGATCCCGACCTGGTGGCCATTGCCATTGTCAGGGCACTGAAAGGACTGGAAATTCCACTGTTCTGGACTCATGTGAACGAAGATGTGGACATTGCCACGGAAGAGATTCTTAACATTCTTTTCTACGGGATCGTGAAACAATAAGAAAACCGGCCGCAACCACCTGTTTGTAATTTCGCGAATATCTTTATATTTACTTCCTGTTAACACATGCGATCACCTTAAACTTACAGGTATATGAAAAAACTGGCTTTCTTCACATTCATCCTGCTTTTCGCCGGCTTTCAGGCAGCCGGGCAGGGCAAGCTCGAGGTAGGCAAAAAAGCTCCCGAATGGAGCCTGCCCGATGCCGACAAGAACCTGTTCACCATGGATTCCTGGAAAGGAAAAGTACTACAGATCAATTATGTGGATCCCGACGAGTCGGATCTGAACGATCCTTTCAACGATGCCATTGACAAGGCAACGGATGTGGACAAACGGATCAACAAGGATTATTTCAAGGGTTTCGGGATTGTCGACTGCAAGTCCACCTGGAAACCCGACCGGCTGATCCGGTGGATTGCAGGAAATAAAGCAAAAAAATACGATACCACCATTCTGTTTGATTACGACGGATTGCTTCATGACATCTGGGGAATGCCGGAAGATTCCTACAGTGTGGTAATTGTTGATAAAAACCGGATAGTCAGGGCCATATACAACGGAGTGATCCCCGAACCGGAGCACGAAAAGATCATTCAGCTGATCATCCGTCTGACACAGGAATAGTCGGGCCCCTCAGCCGATTATATGGGCCGGTCAGTTTGCCCGTGTGCCCATGACATTTTCCAGTTCATCCACTGTTTTTTCCCAGCGGTAATTCTCACGGGTGTATTCAATCTGTGGTTTTCTGCCGGCTGGCCCGGCCGGTTCCCTTAAGAGAGCAGCCAGTTCGCCTGACGTGCGGAAATATTTTCCGAAATGCATTAACACTTCCCTGTTGAAAGGATTATCGTGTGCCATGATCAGGCACCCGTCGGCCATGGCCTCCAGTAGAGAGGGATTGGTACCACCCACAGAATGACCGTGCAGGTATACCCGGCAATATTGCCTCAGGTGCCGCAATTTTTCCGTATCATACAAAGCTCCGGCAAAACAGATATTCTGATGATGACCGAACCTGCGCATAAGTTTTTTTCCATAGCGTGTGCCCGTATCCCCTACCATCACCAGGGTAGCCGGAATATTCGCCTGCAGAAATCCACGGATGATCATCTCTCCCTGGTTTTCCGGCTCAAGCCGGGCTATCGACAGGCAGTACCCCTCAGGCTTCAGGTCTGCCCCCGCAAAAGACAGCCATGATACGTTTTCCCCCTTCCCGTATTCTTTTTCATCTACCCCGTACCCCACATGGAAGGTGTTTATTCTGTATTTCCCGGAGTAGTACTTCTGCACTTCCCGGTGATCGGTCAACAACCGATCGGAATACTTCACAGCCAATTTTTCGCACCAACGGATAAATTGTCCGGCCATCCATCCCCACTTGCCGCGTTTCCATTCCATGCCGTCCATGTGCGTAATGATCAACGCCCGTTTTCTTCTCGGCAGAAAGGGCAGCCACACAGAGGAAGTGTATCCGCACTGCAGGATCACATGCGCCTTTGAACGGAGGGCTTGACGAAGGCAGAAAAGATCGAAAAACAGAGGAGCGGCAGGCCCCAGAAAACGTGGAAAAGGTTTCCTGATCACCCGGACTTCCCCCAGGACGGGATTACGATAAGGGTGAGAGGAAGGATTGTATACCGTAACGGCATACCCCCGTTTTGCCAGCTTGGTGGATATTTCCCCGGCAAATCTTTCAAATCCGCCATACCGGTTGGGAATACCGTATGTGCCGACAATATGAATGCTTTCCACCTTTCCGAAGTGTACTATTTGAAGTATCTTTTCTGAAACACCAGGATCATCAGAACCCCCGTGGTGATACAGGCATCGGACAGGTTAAACACGGGCCGGAAGAAAATAAAGGATTCGCCCCCCCAGAAGGGAAACCATTCGGGATATACCCCCCTGATAACGGGAAAATACAACATGTCGACCACTTTCCCGTGCAAAAAACTGCTGTATCCGCCTCCTTCGGGGAAAAGAACCGCCGTTTCGAACGGGGTACTTTCACTGAATATCAATCCGTAAAAAGCGCTGTCAATCATATTCCCTATGGCGCCGGCCAGAACCAGGGAAATGGCCATGATCAGTCCGTTGGGCGCCTTTCCCCTGATCAGCTTGACCAGATACCAGGTAATGGCAGCAATGGCAACCAGGCGGAACAAACTCAGAATGATTTTCCCCGACTCACCACCCATTTCCATGCCGAATGCCATTCCGTTGTTTTCTATAAAATGGATGATGAACCAGTTCCCGAATACCCGGATTTCTTCCCCCAGGGTCATACCGGTTTTTACAAAGTATTTGGATACCTGGTCGACAATCAGTATACCGGTAATGAGAACCAGCGATTTGGCGTACCTTGACATGTTCAGTAAGTGGATCAATGAATGCCCAAAGAAACGAAAAACAGGAAATAAAAAAAATGACCGGGATAGTGTTCCGATCATTTTCGGTACGTCAACAATCCTGATTACCGTTGTTTTTCCTTGGCATCAATGCTCAGGGTAGCGTGGGGTACGGCACGCAATCTTTCCTTGGGAATCAGCTTCCCGGTTTCCCGGCATATTCCGTAGGTTTTGTTTTCAATCCGCACCAGGGCTGCCTGGAGATGCTGAATGAACTTCATCTGCCTCTGGGCCAGTTTGCCGGCTTCTTCCTTTGACAGAGTGGCGGCTCCTTCTTCAAGCACCTTAAAGGTGGGTGAAGTATCTTCCGTATCATTGCTGTCGCTCTGTGTAATGGCACTTTTCAGAAGTTCATAATCCTTTTTAGCCTTTTCAAGCTTCTGCAGAATGATTTGTTTGAACTCATCAAGCTCCGCATCAGAATACCTTGTCTTTTCTGCCATAGCTTCAAATTTTTAAAGAAAGCTAAATATAATAAAAAAACCTGTTGAAGGGTATACTTTAAACCAACTTTACAACACGTATATTGACTACCACTCCCTCATCAATTTCCACTTCCCGTGTTCCGTTTCCGTCGAGGTGGTCGGGCATTTCAATGCTTTCCGCCAGGGTTTGGGCGGCAATGTAATCCCGGTGTTCTTCCACGGCCCCGGCCACGGCTTCATGGTATCCGATTTCCACCCGGATCTTGTCGGTTACATTGAATCCGCTTTCTTTCCGGATATGCTGGATGCGGTTCACGAATTCGCGGGCCATGCCTTCGTTCCGCAGTTCGGGACTCACCTTGATATCCAGCGCCACCGTGAGGTTCCCTTCATTGGCAACCAGCCAACCGGGGATATCTTCCGAGAGAATTTCCACCTCCTCAAGTTTCAATTCGGCCCTTTCCTGGTTCAGCTTCAGTTCAAAACGTCCTTCCTGTTCAAATTGTTGTATTTCCTTCTGGGTCATTTGCTGAACAGCCTGAGTCACTTCTTTCATTTGCTTTCCGAACCTCGGTCCCAGCACCTTGTAGTTTGGCTTGACTTTTTTAACCAAAATACCGGCCGAACCGGTCAGGTATTCCACCTCTTTCACGTTTACCTCATTCAGGATCAATGGTTTCACTGCCTCGAAACGCTCAATAAACCGGTTGTCGGGCACGGGTATCATGATTTTGTTCAGTGGCTGCCGCACCTTGATATTCACCTTTCTTCTCAGACCCAGGACCATAGACGATACCTTCTGGGCCAGTTGCATGCGTTTTTCCAGTTCGCGGTTGATCAGTTTTTTATCGGCTTTCGGGAAATCGGCCAGATGGACAGAAGAAACGCGGTAGCGCCCTGTCACCTGGTTCAGATCACGGAATATCCTGTCGGAATAAAAAGGAGCCATGGGGGCTGCCAGCAGGGTCACCGTTTCCAGGCAGGTACAGAGGGTCTGGTAGGCCGACAGTTTATCCTCATTCCATTCCCCTCCCCAAAAACGTTTTCTGTTGAGACGCACATACCAGTTGCTCAAATTCTCGATCACAAATTCCTGGATAGCCCGGCCGGCACGGGTGGGTTCATAATGATCATAGTTGGTTTCCACTTCTTTCACCAGGCTGTTCAGCAGGGAAATGATCCAGCGGTCGATTTCAGGCCGCCGGCTCACGGGAATCTCTTCCTCTTCGTACCGGAAGCCGTCAATATTGGCATACAGGGCGAAGAATGAATAGGTGTTGAAGAGGGTTCCGAAGAATTTTCTTTTGACCTCTTCCAGGCCGGCCATATCAAATTTCAGGTTATCCCAGGGTTGAGCATTGGTGATCATGTACCAGCGCAGCGGATCGGATCCGTGCCTGCTGATGGCCTCGAACGGATCCACTGCATTTCCCAGGCGTTTCGACATTTTGTTGCCATTCTTGTCGAGCACCAGTCCGTTCGACACGATATTCCTGAAGGCAACCGAATCGAACAGCATAACGGCAAGAGCATGCAGGGTAAAAAACCATCCGCGGGTCTGGTCAACTCCCTCGGCAATGAAATCGGCAGGAAAAACCTTTTCGAATTCTTCTTCTTTCATGGCAAAAGGATAGTGGAACTGGGCATAGGGCATGGCTCCCGAATCGAACCATACATCGATCAGGTCGGGTTCACGGAACATGCGTTTACCGGAAGGAGAAACCAGAATGATTTCGTCCACCATGGGCCGGTGCAGATCAAAAAGGGCATAATTTTCGCCGGAATAATCCCCCTCTCTGAAATCCTTCAGGGGATTCGACTTCATAAAACCCGCTTTCACCGAGTGTTCAATTTCTTCTTTCAGCTCAGCCACGGAACCGATGCATTTCTGTTCTTTCCTGTCTTCAGAAACCCATACCGGAAGAGGGGTTCCCCAGTAGCGGGTCCGTGAAAGGTTCCAGTCGACCAGGTTCTCCAGCCATTTTCCGAACCGGCCCTGCCCTGTTGCCGCAGGTTTCCAGTAAATGGTATTGTTCAGCTCGATCATGCGCTCTTTCAGGGCAGTGGTTTTAATAAACCACGAATCAAGCGGGTAATACAGCACCGGCTTATCGGTACGCCAGCAATGAGGATAATTGTGTATATGTTTCTCTATACGGAATGCCCGGCCCCGTTTTTTCAGGTGTACGGCAATATCCACGTCCACTCCATCGTCATCGGCGGCTGCCTTTTCATCGTACTCCACTTTAACATACCTGCCGGCAAACGGAGCATATTCCTCCCGGTTCACTTTGCTGTCAATGAAACCGGGGTCGATATCTTCCAGGGGCACGAACCGTCCTTTCCTGTCGACCAGGGGCATGACCTGCCCCTGCTTGTCGGTTACGGTAAGAGGCGGTATGTTGTTTTCCAGTCCGGCACGGTAGTCGTCGGCCCCGAAGGTTGGAGCCGTATGCACCACGCCGGTTCCTTCCTCGGTGGTAACGAAATCGCCCGTAATGATTCGGAAAGCCTGGTCACCCGGATCTACCCAGGGCAACAATTGTTCATACCGGATACCTTTCATTTCCCGGCCGGTAAACTCCTCCAATTCCCGGAAAGGAAGGTGTTTATCCCCCGGCTGGTATGCATCGGGCTCTTTGTCCCGGTCCTTATCAGAGAAATATTTTGAAACCAGTTCGGAAGCGAGGATTACGGTGATGGGTTCACCCGTGTAGGGGTTAAATGTACGGACTTTCCGGTAAAGGATATCTTCACCTACCGTAAGGGCGGTATTGGAGGGAAGGGTCCACGGGGTAGTGGTCCAGGCAAGCACAAAGACATCAGTATCCACATCCCGGAACAGGAATTCCGATTTTTCATCCCGAATCACCCGAAACTGCGCCACGATGGTGGTATCTTTCACATCGCGGTAGCACCCCGGCTGGTTCAGCTCGTGGGTACTGAGACCGGTACCGGCGGCGGGGGAATAAGGTTGTATGGAATATCCCTTGTAGAGCAGGCCTTTTTCGTACAGCTTTTTCAGAAGGAACCACAATGTTTCGATATACCGGTTATCATAGGTAATATAAGGATCATCCATATTGATCCAGTATCCCATTTTCCGGGTCAGATCCTCCCATTCCCGGGTGTATTTCATTACATCGGTACGGCAGGCCCTGTTAAAATCTTCAACGGAAATCTTCCCTTCCTTCCCAATATCTTCCTTGGTGATCCCCATGCTTTTCTCTACGCTCAGCTCGACCGGCAGACCGTGGGTATCCCAGCCGGCCTTTCGTTCTACAAGGTAACCACGCATGGTTTTGTACCGGCAGAAAATATCCTTGATGGTACGCGATATCACATGGTGAATCCCCGGAATTCCATTGGCTGAAGGAGGACCTTCATAAAATACAAAGGCATCGTTGTTTCTGCGGAGTTCCAGACTTTGTTCAAACGTCTTCTCCCTGTCCCAGGTTTGCAGTACCTCCTGGTTGATCTTTGCCAGATCCAGTGTTTTATGTTCCGGGAATTTCTTTTTCATCCGGGATAATTCAAATAAGTTCAAAAAAATAAGTGCACAAAGATAGAGGGTTGGACGGGAAAATGCAAGGGAGAAAAAACCGGGCCCGGATGGGCAGGATTACCGGCTTCTTGCTTTTCTAAAGAGGATGTTAAAGAAAGCCTTCCAGAAATATTTCCAGTCGGTTATCAGGGGATGCCGGTCGTAGGCTTCCAGGTAACGTATTTCACTGTCCTGTATTTCATCCAGTGTTTCGGGAAGATCGGCATAAAAGGGAGGGATTAGTCCGGGTTTATACCTGATTCTTTTTTCCTGCACTTCGGGACGGTATAAACTGAAATACTGCTCGCTGATCGGCCTCACACCCACCAGTTTCAATTCTCCCCTGACCCAGTTGTACAGCATGGGCAGTTCATCGATCCAGAGCTTACGCATAATACGGCCCTGGGTCGATATTCTGAAATCGTTCCGGAATTTGCCTCCATTTTCCAGGTTATGTTTTTCATATATGTATTCCTGAAGGTATTCGGCATAGGGATGCATGGTTCGCATTTTCAGCACTTTGATTATCTTTCCGTCCCGGCCGATACGCCTCAGCCTGACAAACGGTCCGTAGGACGGATGCATATCGTATACTGGCTGACCGTTTTTCTGGCAAACAAAATAAAACAGGGGACCCACAAAGGCTTCCTCTCTTATTCTGAACCCGCATGAAACAAGCCTTCCCAGTGTTTCGGCCCGGGTAATGACCCGGTTATTTCCTTTGGTAAGGAAAAAATAAATGCTCTTGGTAATCCCGAATTTCGGAAACACACGTTTCACCGGGAAATCGATAAAATAATAAAACAGGTAATTGAAGGGTTTGATAAATTTTTTGAAAATCCTTTGCTTACGCATATCCTTGGTTTCGGCACAACCGATAAAGATGCCGCCTGACGGAAGCTGCCGGTTGATGGCTTCGAAAAATTTGTTCACCCTCCGGATATCATTGATGCGGCGCAGGTTAATAATGGTGCGGTACGTTCCGGGTTTTTTCGATTCTACATTAAACAAACTGGTAGTAGCCAGGATAAGAGTTTTCCGGTCGTTCAGCAGGGTATGCCGGTTCAGGAAATGAAAAGCCTCCTCTCCGGATTCCTCCAGAATGGTATTCCGGATGTATTCTTTTACCTCGGGCTCTTCCAGCCCGGTTTCCATTTCCGGCAGCACGTGCAGGCGGGCCGCATCTTCGGTACGGCCCAGACCACGGTATTCCCGTTCAACCGATTCGCCGATAACAACCGACCTTCGCACATAATATACCATATTGGCCAGGATCAGATCCAACAGGGTGGCCACCGCAATGGTCCCGAATACAATGAAGCGGGAATAACCTGCGGTTCGAAACAGGTACATCAGTATGGCAACGGTGCCAAGAGAAGCCACACTGCTCATTATCACGGGCACCAGCATGTCTTTCAGTTCGTTGCTTTGTGTCCGGCGGTACTTCCCCAGGATTGCCGACAATCCTGTCCAGATCAGGATGAAAATGCCGAGGGCAGGCAGGTAATCCGAAAAATACGACATTCCCGTCCCGGGCTTCAGCCAGAGTACCAGTATGAATGACACGAGCACCATGATCATGTCGACCATTACCGAAAGAATAACAAGCTGTATCCGGGTCATAAAAATCATAACGGAATCAAAATTAGGCGAACCTGTTGAAAATTAAAAGCGGTTTATTTCAGGACCTGCACTCACGACAAAAGGTTGCTTCCGAAATTTAACGATTATTCCTTCGAAATGAACAAAAGTTCATTTAATTTTGCCGGAAAGTCTTCCCGAAATTCCATAAAAACCAATTGGTATGTTAGAACATGTAGCCCTGGCAGTAAATGATTCGGAAGAAATTGAAAACTTTTTCGAAGAAGTACTGATGTTCCGGCTGGAGAAAAAATTTATTCTGCCCGGAGAAGTGACCCGGCAGGTATTCGATGTAGAAAGCAACACTGACGTATATCTGATGAAGCGCCGGGGGATAACACTGGAAATTTTTATTACCGGTGAAAAAGAAAAAAAGGTGTTTTCACATTTGTGCCTGGCGTATCCGGATCCTCAGCATGTATATGAAAGAGCAGCGGGAAAAGGATACGCCACCATCCTGCGTGAAAAAGGAGAACATACCACCTATTTCATCCGGGATAAGAGTCACAATATGTTCGAGATCAAAAAAGCCGGATGATTTTTCGCGGCATACATAAATTATTTTCAACCAATGAAAAGTTCTGTCACATATGAAACTGGCGAAATGGTGCAATAACCGGGCAAAACTCAATCTGATCATCGATGCATTGCTGCTGATTCAGCTTATGGCTATGGCCGGAATAGGATTTCTGATCAAGTACATTCTGGTTCCGGGAGAGGAACGAAACCTGTTGTACGGACGCGATGTGGAATTGTACTTTCTGGAACTTACCCGCCACGACTGGGGAAAAATCCATCTGTGGGCAAGTATTTCCTTTCTGGTTCTTATCCTGCTTCATATCATACTGCACTGGAAAATGATCGGATGCATTTTCAGGCAGATGTTCGCCTCAAAAAAAGTCCGCACAGCCATAGCCTGCGTGCTTCTGGCCATATCCATTTTCCTGGCAGTCTCTCCCTTCCTGGTCAGACCGGAAGTTGACGAACTGCCACGTAAAGGACTTCACATGCGCTTCAGAGAATCCTTACCACCCTCGGCATCAGAGAATCGGCCGCCGGACCCTGAAGAGCAGAAATCCTCAGAGATAGCGGAAACATATCCGTTTTCTGTTCAAACACCGGATCGTGCACCGGAACATGAGTCTGCCCTTCATGAAATGGAAATATACGGATACATGACCCTGGAGCAGGTTGCCGGACAATTTGACGTTCCGGTCTCCGGCCTGTGTGAAAAACTATGCGTTCCTTTATCAAAGGCGGGGCAACGTATCAGCCGGCTGAAAAGAATATACAATTTCCATACAAGTAAGATAAAGAAAAGCGTGCAGGAGATCGGTGGTTCCTATTGATTATCCAATACTTATTTATTTCCCGGACTGGAAATCTTCTTTATTATAAATCACTGTTATCCGACTAAATTGTAAAGTCGGTATTTTTTCTTTTGTAATGCCCATAAACAGGGCATTGGTTTTTCATTTTTCAAATTGACCTCCCCCCATATCTTTAGTAAATAGGGCCA
>DSCJ01000022.1 GCA_011049175.1 Bacteroidota bacterium
CGGCGGGGGAAGCCACCCCTCCTTGCAAAAGAGGGGATTTGGCCTTGGGAAGGGTGGGGATGGTAAGTATAGTCCGGGTGCGACTTGAAGTCGCGCCCGGACTTTAAAGACCTTCCCTATCCATTAAAACGTTTCTCCACCACCGACCAGTCGACCATTTTCCAGAACGACTCGATGTAATCGGGTCGCCGGTTCTGGTAATCAAGATAATAAGCATGCTCCCACACATCACAGGTCAGCAGGGGCTGCAGACCCCTCCTCAGGGGGTTCCCGGCATTTGGTTCCTGTACAATGTCCAGGTTGCCATCTTTTGTTTTGACCAGCCAGGCCCAGCCCGATCCGAAAAGTGTAGCAGAAGCTTTCGAAAATTCCTCCATCAGGGCATCCAGACTGCCAAAAGCTCCCTCAATGGCACGTTTTAATTCTCCTTCCGGTTTCTCTTTCGGTTTCGGATTCAACCCGGTAAAATAAAAGGTATGATTCCACACCTGGGCGCCATTGTTGAATATGCCGCCTTCAGCTTCCCTGATGATTTTCTCCAGGTCAGCCTGAGCAAATGGAGTGCCTTCGATAAGCTTGTTCAGGTTGTTTACATATGCCTGGTGGTGTTTGCCGTGATGGAATTCAAGAGTCCTCCGGCTAATATGCGGTTCCAGGGAATCCAGTGCATACGGTAATTCAGGTAAGGAAAAGGCCATGGTTGATAGTTTTTTGTTGTTTAATTGTATGCAGAAGATACAAAATTTTTCCCTGTAATCCATACTTAATGGGAAATCACTTTTCACTATCTACTATACAGGTTTATAAAAAAAATACCGTCACGAAAAATGTGTGACGGTATTCTATTGAAAAGGTATTGAGTCATTACTTACTGAACCTGCGTGCCACTTCATCCCAGTTTACCAGGTTCCAGAATGCTTCGATATAGTCGGGACGGCGGTTCTGATATTTCAGATAGTAGGCATGCTCCCACACATCTAGCCCCAGAAGAGGGATTCCCTTAACTTCCACAAAATCCATCAAAGGGTTGTCCTGATTGGGTGTGGAGGTAACAGCCAGTGATCCGTCCTCCTTTCTGATCAGCCAGGCCCAGCCCGATCCGAACCGGTTGGCTGCAGCCTGCGAAAATTCAGATTTAAAATTCCCGAAAGAACCGAATTTCCGGTTTATGGCATCCAGCAATTCACCTTCGGGCACTCCTCCTCCATCGGGCGAGAGTATGGTCCAGAACAGGTTATGGTTAAAATAACCTCCTCCATTATTTCTCACCGCAACCGGGTATTCCGACATACTGGCCATGATTTCCTCAATGCTGAGTGATTCCGCAGGGGTCCCCTGTATGGCATCATTTAACTTGGATGTATAAGCCCCGTGATGTTTGGTATGGTGTATCTCCATTGTCCTGATATCGATATACGGTTCCAGGGCATCATAATCATAAGGTAAATCGGGTAATTTAAAAGCCATGGTATCTTCGTTTTATGGGTTTTACTATTTGTGTTCATTCTTAATAAGAAAACAATCAAACGGACCATTTGTTCACATTTTCAAACTGGCTGTGATATTTTGCTATCTTCAACCCTTCTTTTCTCTACACTGACCCAT
This sequence comes from Bacteroidota bacterium, assembly GCA_011049175.1. Classification (GTDB taxonomy): domain Bacteria; phylum Bacteroidota; class Bacteroidia; order Bacteroidales; family VadinHA17; genus HyVt-105. The sequence continues at coordinate 1,606 of DSCJ01000022.1, forward strand.
GAACCGGAAGATTCTGAATCTGGCCGTGCCGAACATCATCAGCAACATTACGGTACCCCTGCTGGGAATGGTCGACCTGGCACTGGTGGGGCATCTGGATTCTGCAGTTCATATAGGAGCCATAGCCCTGGGAGGGACCATTTTCAATTTCATATACTGGGGATTCAGCTTCCTGCGTATGGGAACCAGCGGTTTTACCGCCCAGGCATACGGAAAAGGAGATTTTATGGAAGCAACTTTATGGCTGGTAAGGGCGCTCGGGGCAGGACTGGCCGGCGCCATGCTGGTTTTGTTACTGCAACGTTCCATTGGATGGGTCAGTTTTACATTGTTCGGAGGAAGCGAAGAAGTGGAATACTGGGCGGCCAGGTATTTTTACATCAGGATATGGGCTGCCCCGGCCACCATTACACTCTATGCCTTTACCGGTTGGTTTATCGGCATGCAGAATGCCCGGTTCCCCATGATCATAACCCTGGCAGTCAACCTGCTGAATATAGGCTTCAATACTCTGCTGGTACTGGGAGCGGGCATGCGTTCAGACGGGGTAGCCCTCGGCACTGTGCTGGCTCAATACAGCGGTCTGGGCATAGCTATCTGGCTTTACCTGAAATATTACCGGAAGGCCGGCACAAAAACCAGCATCCTCAAAGCCTGGGATAAAGACGCATTAAAAAAGTTTTTCCTGGTCAACAAGGATATTCTGATCCGCACCCTGTGCCTCATCTTCGTTTTCACCTTTTTTACAGCCAAATCAGCCAGTCGCGGCGATATTATCCTGGCCGTTAATACATTGTTGCTTCAGTTTTTTATGGTCTTCTCTTACCTGATTGATGGTTTTGCCTATGCTGCCGAGGCGCTCACCGGAAGATACAAAGGAGGAGGCAACCTGCCCATGTTGAAAAAAACAGTACGGTATTTGTTTGCCTGGGGTTTTGCCCTGAGTATTCCTTTTGCTCTTTCCTATCTGGCAGGCGGAGAATTCCTGATCCGGATACTGACGAGCAATCGGGAAGTGATTACCGGTGTTCAGCCATACATGTTCTGGACAGTGATAATTCCTCTTATCACTTTTCCGGCTTTTCTATGGGATGGAATTTATATCGGAGTAACCGCCTCGGCCGGCATGCGGAACAGCATGCTGATCTCTCTGACACTTGTCTTTCTGCCGGGTTATTATTTCCTGACCCCCATACTGGGAAATCACGGATTGTGGCTGGCCATGATGTTGTTTATGGCCAGCCGGGGGCTGGTGCAGACGGTTCTATCAGCAAAATCAGTTTTCGGGAAATAATAGATCAGGACTGCGAGGCCGAAACAGGGCCTTTTTCCATTTTTTCTTCAACAAAAGAAGCGATCCGGATTCCGAAAAGGTAAATCCTTACATCATACAGTTTCACATGCCACTTCCGGTCGAGGGAAGGGACGCTTCCCCGGTAATCCGTTGTTCTTCCAAACATGGGATGCTTTTTCCCGTTCTTTCGCACTGTATCTCAAAACATAAATTAACAATGCAAATTTACATTTTATCAGTCAATTTACTAATTGTCTGATAACTATTTTGATCAACCGCTAATCAACAGCCATAAATCATCAATGAATGTAGATAAATTCATATCTTTGTTTAAGATATGGACCATAATAAGAAAATAATTATGACGGTTATTTCACGCGATACAAGCATTGAAGTACTGGTGGAAAAAATCCCGGCCTCGGTGTCATACCTTATGAAAGAAGGTATCCGGTGTATAGCCTGTGGAGAACCCATCTGGGGTACGCTGGAAGAGGCAGCCCGTGACAAGGGATTTGACGATGACACCATCGACCGCTTTGTGAGGGAGCTGAATGAGCTGGCATTATCTCCCCGAGAAGAAAAGCAGGATCCTTCTGTTCGTGTGAAAAAGCTGAAAGATCTCTGACCGGCCTCCTTCACTCATAGCTTCCCTCCATCAGGTATTCCTTCACATAGTGCCTGATCCCCTCCTCAAGGGGAGTAAATGATTTTTTGTATCCTGCCCGGTGCAGCTTTCCCATCGTTGCTTCAGTAAAATACTGGTACTTGTCCCTGATATCCTCAGGAGTATCGATAAAACGAATTTTTTCTGATTTTCCGGAAGCGGCAAACACACTTCGGGCCAGATCGAGAAAAGTGCGGGCCCTTCCGGTTCCCAGGTTAAATATTCCGCTGTGTTTCCGTTGCTGCATCATCCACACCATTACACCGGTCACATCCTTAACATAAATAAAATCACGTTTTTGTTCACCGTCATTCACATCCGGGCGATGTGACCGGAACAGCTTCATTTCACCTGTTTTGCTGATCTGGTGCCAGGCATGCAACACTACCGATGCCATTCTGCCCTTATGGTATTCATTCGGACCATATACATTGAAAAATTTCAGGCCTGCCCAGAAATACGGTTTTTTCTCCTGTTCCAGTACCCACCTGTCGAATACCTGTTTCGATTCACCATAAGGATTCAATGGTTTCAGGCCGGGAATCAGCCGGTGGTCGTCATCATACCCCTTTTCTCCCATACCGTAAGTAGCTGCAGAGGAAGCATAGATCAGCGGCAGTCCATACCTTATACAGTCCTTCCACACCTGTCGGGAATAGTCAACATTCAGCACACGGAACACGTTCCGGTCGAACTCTGCAGTATCGGTTCTGGCTCCCAGGTGAAATATGAACTGCACAAAACGGTGGTTTTCAGAAAGCCAGGTAAAAAACTTATCCCTGTGAACTTTTTCTGTCAATTCCTTTCCGGCAAGATTCCGGTTTTTATCTTCGCGGCTAAAATCGTCTACAGCCACCACATCGCGGTATCCTTCCGCGTTAAGCCGGGCCACCAGGTTGCTTCCGATGAATCCGGCCGCACCAGTAACAATGATCATAGTATGTAAATTATACTGCGAAAATAATCATTTCGGGCCATGTTAACGAATGCGCTCATTATGAATGATTTCCTAAACAACCATTTATCTGTGAAAGATTTTCTATCTTTGCCAGGTTCAAAGGCCCCAATCATCTGAGCATGCTTTATCTGACACGCAGGGAAAGGTTCAATGCCGCGCACCGGATGTATCATCCGGAATGGACGGACGACAAAAACCTGGAGGTATTCGGAAAATGTTCCAATCCCAACTGGCACGGGCATAACTATAATCTGTTTGTCACTGTCAAAGGGGAGCCTCATCCGGAAACCAGCCTGGTGGTCAATCTGAAGGAACTGAGCCGGGTGATCAGGGAAAAGGTGGTCGAGCCACTGGATCACCGGAACATGAATCTGGAGGTGGATTTCATGGAAGGAAAAATCGCCTCCACAGAGAACCTGGCCATGGCTATCTGGGAAGTGCTTGAAAAGGAAGTACAAGTGCTGGGGGTAAAATTACACTGTATCAGAATTGAAGAGACAGAAAATAACATTGTGGAATATTACGGAGAAATAAATCATGGAAATTATTAACGACGGTATAGAAACACGTGATGATTTTGGTTATTCCAAAATCGAAAGGTACGATGCCGAATCAACGCGCCAGCTCGCTGAAAATTATAGAAACATCCTGAAACTGCTCGGTGAGGATCCTGAGCGGGAAGGCCTGCTGGACACCCCCGTGCGGGTAGCCAAAGCCATTCAATTCCTCACCAGCGGATACGATATCAATCCGACCGATATTCTTTCGAAGGCCCGGTACAAGGAAGAATACAAGCAAATGGTCATAGTGAAGGATATTGAAGTGTATTCCATTTGCGAGCATCATATGATCCCTTTTTTCGGGAAAGCTCATGTTGCCTATATTCCCAACGGCTATATTACCGGTTTAAGTAAAATTGCCCGGGTGGTGGATGCCTATGCCAGAAGGCTGCAGGTACAGGAGAGGATGACTACCCAGATACGAGACTGCATTCATGAAACACTTCAACCCCTCGGTGTGGCAGTGGTTATTGAAGCGCACCACCTGTGCATGATGATGCGGGGAATACAAAAACAGAATTCGGTAACCACTACCTCGGCTTTTACCGGTGAATTCCTGAAGGAGCCAACACGGCAGGAATTTATCCATCTGATCGGCTCCAAACTGCACTAAACGGCATTCCCGGACTATGACCGGATTCGTGCCGAAGCAATTCATATTTTTGTAACCCAAAAAACAGAAACATGAAAGCTTATTTGTTTCCCGGGCAGGGTGCCCAATATCCAGGTATGGGAAAAGATCTTTACGATTCCCTGCCGGAAGCCCGCGAACTATTTGAGTCAGCCAACCGCATCCTTGGATTCCGTATCACCGATCTGATGTTTGAAGGAACGGACGAGGATCTACGTCAAACACAGGTAACCCAGCCAGCGGTTTTTCTGCACTCGGTGATCCTGGCCAGAGGGCTGAAGGACCGTTTCCAGCCCGACATGGTGGCGGGACATTCGCTGGGAGAATTCTCAGCCCTGGTAGCCGCCGGAGCCCTGAATTTTGAAGATGGTTTGCAGCTGGTAAGCCAGCGTGCCATGGCCATGCAAAAGGCCTGCGAAGCTGCTCCTTCCACAATGGCAGCTATCATGGGGCTGGAAGATGCCCTGGTGGAAAAAACCTGCCGGGAGATATCCGGCGTGGTGGTGCCGGCCAATTTCAACAGCCCCGGGCAAGTGGTCATTTCCGGATCAATAGAAGGAGTAAAGAAGGCCATTGAGAAACTCACCGAACTGGGGGCCAGGCGGGCCATTTCTCTGAAAGTGGGAGGAGCCTTCCATTCGCCGCTGATGGAACCGGCCCGGGCTGAACTGGAAAAAGCCATCAACAAAACCGGTTTCCGGGCACCGGTATGTCCGGTTTATCAAAATGTGAATGCTCTTCCCTCCACCGATCCGGAAATCATCAGAAAAAATCTGGTAGCCCAGCTTACTTCGCCTGTTAGGTGGACACAAACCATTGAAAACATGATCGGCGACGGGGCCACCTCTTTCACGGAAGTAGGCCCGGGCAATGTGCTTCAGGGGCTTCTGAAAAAGATAAACCGGGATATACCGTCTGAAAGTGCTGCCATCTAAACAGTCATATTTTCCGAGCGGGATATATCCCCCGGTTTCATGATCACTCCTCGGCGGTGTTTCCCGTCGATCTGCACTTTGATGGGCTGATCGAAGCGTATGTGCCTTACATAATCGTCTTCGTAGGCAGCTTTCTGTTTTTTCAGAAAGTCCAGGTCATAATATCCTTCGTTGATATAGGGATTGATGGTAAAATATCCAACCCTGAAGGAAGTGAGGTTATGGAAGAAATGGGTTCCCTGACTGGGATCGATCCGGTAGTCTTTCAGCCCTGATTCAACAATAACCCTGGCCATGGAAATCTGGGCCCATTTAGTGGGAATGCCCAGCCAGGGGTCGTTAGATCCCCACCGCCCGGGACCCACCAGCACGTAATTGCGGTTTTCTTTCTGAAACTGATCATTCAACTTCTCAATTGACAGAGCAATCCGGTCGCTTTTCGAACTGTCGAAATTTTCGGGTTTTACATAGATCAAATCGGCTATACCGGCAATAATGCCGTTCCCCAGGGCCGAATCGGAAATGATGATGGCTTTTCCCGGAGGAATCTCCTGCAATTTAAACTCATTGCTTTGATCATTGTCTACAATGGGACGTATCTGGAGGAAATTGAATATTCGCGGATACCCTTTCGGAACATCCATATTCACGGCAAATTCTATCTCAATAGGATTGTTCATTTCCCTTTGCCCCATTTCCAGGAGTGATCCCAGTATTTCGGGCAGGGGAAACTGGTTGTGCAGCAATATTCCGGCAAACGAAACAATGCTTTTCCCACCTTCCTGGTACCCGTCGCGGATCATATGGCTGTGATAATCATAGGTTGATACCACGTATTTTCTGAACAGGGGATCGTTTTCCGCTTCTTTGACAGGAAGCTTCAGAATGTTCACCCCGTCGTCGGTGGAGGGAACAAAACTATCCAGCGACATATCGAGGGCATAGAACCTTTTCTGGGTGTCACGCAGGGCCAGGTCAGGATCGGAAAGCTGAAGGACTTTCTGTGGATATTTTGGGGAGAACCTGAGGGAAGCTCCACCGTCCACAATAAGTTTCCCCAATCCATAAGCTATGCTGGCTATTCCGTCTTCAGGCTTCTCCGGCCCAATGGGATAAAAGTTGATGGAACGGGCCACTCCGCTTAGAGTAGGATAAAACCGGTTCCCGTACTGCCTGCCGCAAACTTCCTGCAGAATTATCCCCATTTTTTCCTCATCAATCACATTGGACGTAGCCATCATATAAGCCTTGCTGCTCTTATAATACACCGAGGCATACACTTCCTTGATGGCATCGGCCAGGTATTTGATCATCACCGTATTATCCTTTACCTGCGGGATCATGTAGGTGGAGTATATTCCAGCAAAAGGCTGGTAATGACTGTCTTCCAGTTTACTGGAAGACCGGATGGCAATAGGATTCTGCACCACTCCCAGAAATGCATAGAGATCCTGGTAGATCCTTCCCGGAAACTGTGCGTTCACGAAACGCTGCAGTATTTCTTCATCGGGCAGGTCAGACAGCGCAATTTTGTAGAGCTCATTCATTTCCATGAACTCGTCGAATATGTCTGTGCTAAGCACCACTGTGCGGGGAATAGTTATCAGCACATCGGCATGTTTGGCAAAAATGTTGTTCCTTTTGATAATGGAATTAACAAAGGCCAGCCCCCGGGCTTTCCCTCCGATGGACCCCTCCCCTATCCGGCTGAAAATAAGGTATTCGTCGAAGCTGTTCTTGTCAAATTTTGCGATTACCCCCCGGCCTTTCCCCATCCGGAAACTGGAAATGGCCTGATACACAAACTTCCTCACCTCGTCGAGATTATGGAAATCTTCCAGGCGAAGGAACTTGAACATCTGGGCTATAGGGAATAATGCCCTGGCATTCAGCCATTTTGAAAAATGGTTCCGGCTGGTATGGTATTCCAGGGTAGCATCGGGAATGGAGTACAACATATGCTGGAACGACTGCAGATCGGTAGCCCTGCCGATTTCCTTCATGTTGGCCGGATCGCGGAAAATGAACGGCCCGAAAGCCAGCTGGGTGATAAAATAGTTCTGCAGTTCCAGTGTAATGGTTTTGGAGTATTTGTGCACAAAGCCCACTCCCAGTTCAGTAGCCACGGCAGCATTTTTCAGGTCGGACGACTGCAGAAGGAAGGGCATGTGGTCATCATCTTCTCTGATCTTGCGACACAGCCTGATTCCGGCCTCGGGGTCTTTTGTCCCTTTTCTTTTAAAACTGATATCTGAAATCACTCCCAGAAGATTATACTTATATTTCTCATACAGATGTACGGCTTCCTCATAATTGGTAGCCAGGAGTATTTTCGGGCGCCCCCTCATGCGAAGCATCTTCTGGTGTTCGTTCAGTGCCTCGCGCTGGAATTCCTTCGACTGTTTCAGTACAATTTTGTACAATACCGGAAGGTAAGAGGAAATATACCTGATGGAATCCTCAACAAGCAGAATTGCCTGAACGCCAACCTGGTCAATGTCATAATCGGCATTCATACGGTCTTCTATCAACTTGATAATGGCTACCAGAAGGTCGGCATTTCCCAGCCAGCAGAACACATAATCGATAGCCCGGAGGTCTTCTTTTTCGAGCTTCATGCTCACCTCGCGCGAAAAATAGGTCAGCACCACAATGGGTATACGGGAATATTTTTCTTTGATCTTATGGGCCAGCTGAAAAGGATCCATATCAGCCACACTCAGCATGGAAATAACCAGATCAATGCTTTCCTCCTCCAGGATCCGGAATGCTTCACGCGCCGTATTGGCCTGGATAAAAACCGGCGGGTAGCGAAGGTTCAGAGAGACGTATTCATTGAAGATCTGTTCATCAATCCGGCCGTCCTCTTCCAGCATAAAGGCATCGTAATTACTGCACAGCAATAGCACTTTATGAATACGGTTCTGCATCAGCAGATTGAAAGAAGTCTCGCTGAAATCGTACTTCTGCATGTCAGCATATATGGACGGATAATCCATTGGTATATTCATTCTTCAATCATTTTTTCTGTTATCCACATGATTCAGGGTAATCACCGCAATGCTTTTCTTCCCGTCCATTTTCACCTGAAGGGGGCGGGCAAAACGAACATGCCTGAAATATTTCTTTTTTTCAATCAGTTCCTGTTCGCCGATGATATCCCAATTGATGAAATCGCCCGGCGACTTATGGTTCACACTGAGGTATCCTACGTTCATTGAAGTTACGTTATGAAAGAAATGCGATCCCAGGGAAGCGTCAAGAGGAAATTCTTCCATGCTCATTTCCACGATCACTCCTGCGTTCGAAATCTGCGACCATACCACGGGTATTCCGATAAAGGGATCGCGTGTGCCCCAACGGCCGGGACCTATCAGAATATATTTCCGCCCCTGATCGAGCATAGCGGCATTTATTTTTTCAATTTCATGGGTCATTTCACGGGTTTTTGTTTTGTCGAACATACCCGGTTCCACATAAATCACATCCTGAATATTGTTTATCAGTCCGTTCCCCATGCTCTGCTGTGAGAACAACAGAATATCTTTCCTGGGAATCTGGTCGATATCCACCGCATAATCTGTCCGGCTACCCACCATGGGTTTGATCTGAAGAAGGTAGAACGAAGCCAGTCCATCTTCATCCTTTTCCAGGTCTACCGCATATTCAATCTCCACCGGCGACCCCAGAGCTTCCTGCACCACATCCAGGATTACTTTAATGGTATTGGCCAGGGGGACATAGTCATATTTCAGGATATTGGCAAAATTGATGACGCGAGGACCGTTTGCATCAAGGCCCGGTTCAAGACGGTCGTTCACCGGATCGTACACCGAAGCTACGTGCTTCAGGGTTCCTTGTTTTTCGGCTTCGGAGATATCCAGACACACCAGACCGGCATCTTCCCCTTCCAGCGGGTCAATTTTCTTTTTCCCCATATTCACTGCATAAAACCTCACCTGGGTATTTTTGTGAAGTTCTTCCGGAGTAAGAATATCCAAACGGGGGTAGGAAGGAGAGAAACGATAAGCTCTTTCTCCCTCCACTACATACTGTCCAAGTCCCACAGCCGCTATCGCAAGCCCTTCTTCAGGCTTCATATGGGCAATGGGGTAATAATTATATGACTGAGCGGTTCCGCTGATATGCGGATAGTAAGCTTCCCCGTACTGATTTCCCACCACTTCCTGCATTACAATGGCCATTTTTTCCTCTTCGATCTTGTGGTTGATGGCCTTAAAGTAGGTCCTTGCATCGTTCGAATAAATGGATGCATACACCAGTTTGATGGCATGAACCGCCTGCCGGTATCTTTCTTCAAAATCAGGATGATTGTTCGGCAGCAGGTAGGTTTCAAATACTCCTGAAAAAGGTTGCATCAGAGAGTCTTCAAACAGGGATGAAGAACGGATAGCCAGTGGATGGGTAATCAGTTTCAGAAATATTTTCAGTTTTTTCTCCAGGTTATAGGAAATATCCGCATTCAAAAATGCCTGTCTGATCCGGTCATAATCTGTTTCATGATATACCACATCATAGAGGTGGTTCCTTTCCATGAAAATATCGAACTCATCGGTCCCGATGATGGAGGTGCGGGGTGTACGGATCCTGATGTTGGGGGTCAGACGTGAAAAGCCAAAATGATATATCAGGGTATTGATAAATGCCAGTCCCCGTCCTTTTCCTCCCAGGGAACCTCCTGCAAAATTTACGATATTGCTTTCATCGAGCACAGCTGTTTCATCAAAATTGACGATTTTGCCTTTTTCTTTCTCATTACGGTATTTGTGTATGATTTTGATCAGAAATTCTCGAAGTTCCTCCGGACTGTTGAAATCAGTTATTTTCAGAGGGTTGATAATCTTGGCAATCTGTATCTCACCGCGTGCCATCAGCCAGAGCGAAAAGTGGTTCTTCACCCCGTGATAGACCAGGGACTCTTCGGGAACCGTACGGAGGTATTGCTCAAACTCACGCATGCTTTTGGCCACAGCAATCTGTTTCCCCTGCTGGTCTCTGTATACGAAATGTCCAAAACCGAGGTGGTAATTGATAAAACTTTTCAGTTCCTGTATCAGGCTTTCCGAATTTTTATCAATAAATACTGCCTTCAACCGGTGGGCAAGCTCTGCATTTTCCGGATCGGACGATTGCAGGACTGCCGGAAGATTGCTTATTTCGTTTTTCACGAAACGGATAAAGTCAACCCCGGCCATTTCATCCAGTTTTCCGTTTCGGGGAAAGCGTACGTCGGAAATAACACACAACAGGTACTCCTTATATTTGGTAAAAATCCTCAGGGCTTCTTCATAGGTCGATGCAAGCAGTATCTTGGGTCGCGCCCTGAGTTTCAACACCTTATACAGATCGTCCGTGCTCACATCCTCAATAATCCGCTGGGTTTGCTCAAGCACAACCGAATATAGCAGGGGCAGGTAGCGGGAATAGTACATGGGACTGTCTTCCACCAGCAGGATAACCCTGGTAAGACCTATGCGGGTATCATTATCGGCGTTTACCTTATCTTCCAGCAATTTGACCATGGCAAAGAAAACCTTTGAATCGCCGTTCCACACATATACATGATCTACCGCTTTCAGGTATTCAGTTTTGTTTTCCAGGTACTCATAATCCCTGTTGTTATTGAGTAACAGGAAAACCGGGATATACGGATATATTTCCTTGATTCGGCAGGCCGTTTTCAGCGGGGTTTTCTTGTCCATTCCCATCATCACAATGATGAGGTCAAAGTGTTTGTATTTCAGCCGTTCGAAGGCTTCATCCTGAGAGGAGACTCCGATTACCCGTGGCATGGACGTAAGGTTTAGCTGATGATACTCACCCAGGATATGATCGGAGAATCTTCCCTCTCCTTCAATGCTGTATGCATCGTATAATGTGGCAACAAGCAGTATCTCATGCACCTTGAAGGGCATCAGATCATGAAAAATATCCCGGGAAGCATTATGTTTATCGAGAAATTGCTGTAAAAGCTGCCGGCTGCTGGTAGGTTCCTGTTCCTCTTTCAATAACTCTTCCTTATCGAATGGTTGCGGCCTGGTTTGCTGGATAATTTCCCTGGCTCTGTAACTGTTGATATACCCGGCAATGATATTGGCCAGGGTATTGATCAGGTCTCGTTCTTCTTTCAGGAAGGGTCCCTCGTCCATTTCAGGGAATTCACGGGTATAACACACCTCAATTTCTCCTTCCTCATCCCCGATGGAACTGAATTTTTGCGACTGTATCCAACGGGTTTCAGAAAAATTGGGTGAAAGAAACACCTGTTTATTGAAGGTGATACGTGCTCCTGCAAAATCAGGGTATTGCCAGGCCAACGGAATGATCAGAACAATCTGTTTCAATGATTCTTCAATGGGTTTCCCCTGCTTGAGGATATTGGTTGTTTGATTGATGCATGCCAGTTCCTTGGTTCTTTCCTGCTTTTCAGCCAGGACCTTTGCCATTTCCTGCTCCATGCGGCTTTGCATTTCAGGATCGTGCCGGTTCGGATGCCCGCTCATAGTACTAAACAGAATTATTTGATTATACAGGAGTGTATCCTGATAAAGGTAATGGATTTTTGGAAAAAGAGGTAAAAAAATGCCGTTCCCGATTCAGGAACGGCTCAGAGGATGTCAAACTTCCCAGGTATTCCCGCTGTGCAGAAGATCATCTAAACATTTCAGGGCAGAGGTTTTTTTCACCTTCTGTATCTGAGCTTCCACAGCCCTTTCATAGGTCGGCGCCGTGACATTTCTGATTACTCCCAGCGCCACGGGATAATTTGGATACCTCATATTTGCCAGCATGAGATGGATTCCGGGATTATTTTCTGTTGCATTATGCACCAGAATATCTTTCTCTGTGATCCCGCCCTCACCGATCTTCACCACCTTCAATTTGAGGCCATCAAGTACCAGTCCCTTATCCCTGTTTTTTCCGAATATCATGGGTTCGCCATGTTTCAGGATAATCTGCCTGTCGTCTTTATGGGCTTTATCGGTAATTTCTGCATGGGTTTTGTCATTGAAAATAACGCAATTCTGCAGAATTTCGATCACCGATGTTCCTTCGCTTCTGGCTGCTTCAACAAATATTTCCTGCGAAAGCTGAATATTGGTATCTATTGAGCGGGCAAAAAATTTCCCCTGGGCCCCGATGACCAGTTCTCCCGGATGAAACGGATTTTCCACTGTGCCAAAGGGAGAGGTTTTTGTCACAGCCCCCATTTTGGATGTTGGAGAATACTGTCCCTTGGTAAGTCCGTATATCTCGTTATTGAACAGTACAATATTGATATCGACATTGCGCCGTACTGCATGAATAAAATGATTTCCCCCAATGGCCAGGGCATCCCCGTCACCTGTGATCTGCCATACGCTGAGTCGTGGATTGGCCACCTTGGTACCCGTAGCAATGGCCGAAGCCCTGCCATGAATCCCATGAAATCCATAGGTGTTCATATAATAGGGAAAGCGGGATGAACAACCGATCCCACTGACGAAGGCATAATCTTCCCTGTTGTAATCCAGTTCGGCCAGGGCTTTATGAATAGCATTCAGAATGGCATGATCACCGCACCCCGGGCACCACCTGACTTCCTGGTCGCTTTTAAAATCTTTTGGAGACAACTTATGGGCCACTGTTTCTTCCATGGCTAATCCTCATTAAGTATCTTGCTGAAAGCTTCTATTAATTCAACAACCGTAAAGGGCAAACCCTGTACTTTATTTACCTGATGATAATGGTGATCCTGAAATTTCATCCTGAGATAACCGGCCATCTGACCAAGGTTCAATTCACAGACCACTTTCTTTTTAAATCTTCCCAGCAGCGTTTCGATATTTTCAGGCAGGGGTTTGATATAATGCAGGTGCATCAGGCCCACCCGGTATCCTTCTTTTCGCATTTCATTCACTGCTGTAATCAAATGACCATAGGTTCCTCCCCACCCAATTACCAGGAGGTCGCCTGTCTGATCTCCCTCAATTTCCTGTTTGGGGATATAATTGGCAACCCGCTGTACCTTTTCCTCCCTGGTCCTGACCATTTTTTCATGGTTCAGGGGATCATGTGACACGCTGCCTTTCAAGGCATCCTTTTCGAGTCCGCCGATACGGTGTTCCAGTCCTTTTGTTCCGGGAATGGCCCACAGGCGGGCAAGGGATTCCGGATCCCGGGCATAGGGCTGGAAATTCTCATGTCCTTCTTTCACAATGGGAGGCTTGATAGAGGGTAAATCTTTCGATGAGGGTATGCGCCAGGGTTCGGAACCGTTGGCCAGGAATCCGTCGCTCATGAGCAGCACCGGTGTCATGTGCTCCAAGGCAATTTTGGCTGCCTGAAAAGCGTAATGAAAACAATTGGAAGGAGTACTGGCAGCGATTACCACTACCGGGCACTCCCCGTTCCTTCCGTAAAGGGCCTGCATAAGATCCGCCTGTTCGGTTTTTGTGGGCAGACCTGTAGAAGGACCTCCACGCTGAACATCCACAATCACAATGGGGAGTTCGGTCATGACAGCCAGACCAATGGCTTCCGATTTCAGGGCAAGTCCCGGTCCCGAAGTGCTGGTCACAGCCAGGGAACCGGCAAAGCTGGCACCCAGTGCGGTACATATTCCGGCAATCTCGTCCTCTGCCTGAAAGCTTTTTACTCCGAATTCCTTCCTCAAAGACAATTCTTCCAGTATTCCTGTAGCAGGGGTAATGGGGTAGGATCCGATAAACAGCTGGAGCCCTGCTTTTTCGGCAGCAGCAATAAACCCCCATGCCGTAGCCACATTCCCGTTGATATTCCGGTAAGTTCCCTTCGGAATTTCGGCGGGGCTGACCATATAGGTTGGAGTAAGGGCTTCAATGGTTTCCGCATAGTTATAGCCAGCCTGCAAAACCCGTCGATTGGCTTCCACCACCAGCGGCCTCTTCTTAAACTTGTTCTCGAAATATTTAATGGTATGATCAAGCGGCCGGGCAAAAAGCCAGTATACCATTCCCAGGGCAAACATATTCTTACTCCGCAGGACACTTTTCATGTCCAGACCCAGGCCGTCCAGAGCCTGCCGGGTAAGAGTAGTGATAGGCACCCTGATAATATTGTAATCGTTCAGCTTTTCTTCCTCGATCGGATCAATGGTATACCCGGCCTTCCCCAAACCTTTTTCATCGAAGCTGTCACTATCAAGTATAACGGTGGCTCCGGGTTTGAGCCAGCGAGCGTTGGCTTTCAGGGCGGCCGGATTCATGGCAACAAGCACATCGGCATAATCGCCGGGAGTTCTGATTTCTGTGTGTCCCAGATGGACCTGAAAACCCGAAACACCACCCACGGTTCCGTGAGGAGCCCTTATTTCAGAAGGATAATCGGGGAAAGTTACCAGATCATTGCCAAACAGGGCTGCCGAATCAGAAAACAGGGTTCCGGTTAACTGCATGCCGTCTCCCGAATCTCCAGAGAACCTGATGACCACTTCTTCCCGTTCAATAACTTCTCGTTTGGTTGCCATTATCCCTTATTGATTACATATTCTCATAAAAAATGTAAATGCATATAAAACCATTGATTTCATATGCATTTATTCCCGTTGTGAGTTACCTGAGCTACGTATGGTAAATTGACATCGGTTTACAGAACAAAGGTAAATAAATATGAAATGGTTCTGATAAAAAGATTTGTATTTTTCAACATAGAAAAAATATCCTGGCAGATCTCACATTTGCAGGAATCATCTATTAGGGAACAGCGATAATTCCTGTTTATTTTCATGGGAATAAGGGTTACCTTTGATCCGTTGAACCCGAATAAAGCATTCCATTATGGCGCTAATCAAAGCAGTCAGGGGCAAAACCCCCTCGTTTGGTAAAAACTGTTATCTGGCCGACAATGCCACCATTATCGGCGATGTTATCATGGGAGATGAGTGCAGCATTTGGTTCCAAACCGTGATAAGAGGAGATGTGAATTCGATACGCATAGGGAACCGGGTAAATATTCAGGACGGATCGATATTACACTGTCTTTACAAGAAATCAACCATAAACATTGGCAATCATGTTTCCATCGGTCACCATGTGATCATTCACGGCGCTACTGTCCATGACCATGTATTGATTGGCATGGGCGCCATTATAATGGACCACGCTGTTATTGGTGAAAATTCAATCATTGCGGCGGGGGCCATTGTGCTTGACGGAACGGTTGTGGAACCCGGTAGTATTTACGCAGGCATACCTGCCCGGCGGGTGAAAGATGTGGACCGGGTACAAACCAAAAACATGATTGAGCGCATTGCAGAAAACTATCTGATGTATGCGGGTTGGTACCGTGACAGCAACGGGCAGGAATGATCAGCGCCACAGGTCTTTCAGTTCCAGGAAAATATCTTCATCGAAGAACATGCGGGCTACCTTCCCGAAATAATCGGTGTGATCGGATACAAAAAACTGGTGTTCACCTTTTTTATCCGATGCCAGAAGACCCTCACGGGATAGTACTTCTTTCAGTTCTTGTGCTACAATCTGTGCCGAATCGATGATATCCACCCTGAAGTCATAGTATTTTCTGATCTGGTTCTTGATAATGGGATAGTGTGTGCATCCCAGTATCAGAGTACTGATATCTTTCAGTTTTTCACTGGAAAGGTATGCCCGGATGATGGCATTACTGATATCATCATAAACAAAACCCTCTTCAATCATAGGAACCAGTAAAGGAGTAGGCAAAGAAACAATTTCCATACCGGGCTGCAGTGCCCGGAGCTTCTTCTCATAGGTTCCGCTGTGTATGGTGCCTTTGGTACCGATCACCCCAACCTTCCCGGTAACACCCGATGAAGTGATACGGCTGACCACCGGGTCGATCACATTCATCAGGAGAATGTGTTCTCCATATTCCCTTTGCAGGTCATCGAAAGCAGCGGCGGAAGCCGTATTGCAGGCTACCAGCACCACCTTGCAATGCTGCTCTAGCAGAAACCCTGTGATTTCTTTCGAATAATGGCGTATGGAAGCAGCCGATTTGTCACCGTAGGGAAGGTGGGCCGTATCCCCGAAATAGATCATTCTTTCGTTGGGAAGCAAAGACCGGATGGCCGAAGCAACGGTCAATCCTCCAACACCGGAATCAAAAATGCCTACAGGCTGGCAAGATTCAAGATTCATCACAACCGGCAATGAAAAAAATGACCACTCCCCGGAAGGGAATGGTCATAATCTTTTTATCATTTTTTTTATTCAAGGCCCAGTTTCTGTTTCACCAGGGGCAGAATATCCTCGCTGTCTTCGGAAAAATAGATAATGGCCCCCCTGCTGATATCGAAAACATAAGTAAAACCGTTTTCCTCGGCCACGTTCCTGACTGCCTGTTCTGCTTTTCTCACAATGGGCTGAAGCAAACGGGCTTCCATTTCCTGCATGTCTTCCTGGGCAGATACCTGGAAATTCTGTATCCTCTCCTGAAGATCAGCCAATTCCTGTTCCTTATTCTGCCTGATCAGGTTGGTATAATTCTCCTGTTCAGCCAGATATTTCCGGACCTTGTTCTGGTATTCCACCTGCATATCTTCCAGTTGTTCCTGCAGCTGAGTTACATAACGTTCCAGCTGGAGTTGTGCGCTGTCCCTTTCGGGCATGAGTGACAACAGTTCCTGGCTGTTGATATGACCGAATTTATACTTTCCGGTCTGGGCATAGAGGGTGGTACCTGCTACCAGAAAGAGGCTGCAGATCACCAATCGGGTTAATGATTTCATATACACGATGTTCAAATTTTAATTGGTTTGCAAATGTACTGAATT
This sequence comes from Bacteroidota bacterium, assembly GCA_011049175.1. Taxonomy (GTDB): domain Bacteria; phylum Bacteroidota; class Bacteroidia; order Bacteroidales; family VadinHA17; genus HyVt-105. Next base: position 18,445 of record DSCJ01000022.1, read on the forward strand.
AATCTTTATAACCTAATTTTTCGAGCACTTCATCGCTCCGGTCATACTTCGGATCGGTGTACAGCATGCTTACGTCGGAAGATGTATCGAAAATCACGGCATAGGCTCCTTCCACGGCAATTTCCTTCACGGCATTATAGATCTCGTCCTGTATGGGTTTGATCAACTCCTGCCTTTTCTTGAACAACTCTCCCTCCGGTCCGAAATACTTGTTCTGGAGTTCCTTTACCTCTCTTTCTTTGTTAATGATCTCATCCTCACGGGCTCTTTTCATTTCTTCCGTAAGCAGGACCTGTTCCGACTGGTACTTTTTATAGAGCCGGTCAACTTCTTCATACATGGTTTTGATCTCCTGCTCCCATTCTTTGGAATATTGTTCCAGCTGATCCTGAGCAGCCAGATAGGCAGGAATATTATTCAGAATATATTCCGTATCCACGAAGGCATATTTTTGTGCATACCCGGTTGCTGCAACCAGGAGAAGCACAAGTGTAATGGTTGTTAACTTTTTCATGACATTGGTTTTTAGAATTTGTTTTGTTTAGAATTGCTGACCAATTACAAAATGGAACTGGCTACCATTCACATCCGGACGACCGGGAACTTCGTCGAATCCGTATCCCCAGTCAATTCCAAGGAGCCCGAACATTGGCAAATAAGCCCGAACTCCAACACCGGCAGAACGGCGTATTTCAAAAGGATTAAAATCCCTGATGCTGTACCATGCATTTCCTGCCTCAAGAAAAGCAAGTGCATACAATGTAGCCTGCGGATCGAGCGAAATGGGGTACCGCAATTCAAAAGTCAATTTTTCATATACGTTCCCGGCTTTATTGCCGTTGACGATAGGTGTCAAAGAACCGTTCTCATATCCCCTCAGGGCAATTGTTTCACGACCATAGAGGCTGTAACCCGACATGCCGTCACCTCCCAGATCGAATCCTTCAAAGGGGGAAGGTCCGATATCCTCGTTATAATATCCCAGATAACCGAACCTTGCTTTTGTACTTAACACCAAATCTCCTACCAATCTTAAGTAAAATTCGGATTTAAATACCCATTTATGGTATTCAATCCAATTATATTTCTCATTATCAGATACATTTGAGTAATCTTTCCCGTTAATATATGAATAGGGTGGTGTTATTTGCAGGCTCAGGGAAACCGCAGAACCACGTCGCGGATAGATCAACTGGTCTACCGAGTTTCTTCCAAAAGTACTGGTCACGGAAAAATTATTCGATTTTCCGTTGGAAAAGAGAAAATATCCAGCCCAGTTATCAAGCACATAATTCTGTAAACTGATCTCATTATACAGGGTAAAATAATCGTCGGGCCAGCCCAGGCGGCGCATGGATCCGATGGCAGCCCCGTTAATATCGATCGATTGCCGGCGGGCATCGTCTTTGGGGCGGCCGTTTGTTTGAATCGTACGGTACAATGTCACAGAAAGTGAATTGGGCTTTTTACCGCCAAACCATGGCTCCACAAAAGACAGGCTGTAGGCCTGGTAATAACTTCCATTGGATTGTGCCCTGATGCTCAGGGTTTGTCCGTCGCCCGTAGGAATAGGCCTCCAGGCATTCTTCTCAAAAACCCTCCCGATGGAGAAATTATTAAAACGGAGCCCGATCGTACCGATCAGCATATTGGCTCCCCACCCGCCGGATATTTCAAACTGGTCATTGGCCTTTTCTTCCAGGTTATACTCCAAATCAACCGTTCCTTCGGCCTGGTTTGGGATGGGATTGGGAACGATCTTTTCCGGATCAAAATGACCCAGAACGGCCAGCTCCCTGACCGATCGCATAATATCCGACTTGCTGAAGAGGTCTCCCGGGCGGGTACGCAGTTCCCTGCGTATAACATGTTCATTGGTTTTTGTATTCCCCTTGATAATAACCTTGTTGATAGTAGCCTGTTCGCCTTCCACCACAATCATCTCCAGATCGATCGAATCGTTTTCCACCCTGGCTTCCACAGGATAGATATTGGAGAACAGATACCCGTTGTCCATGTATACCGAGCTTACCGCATCTTCATCGGAATAAAGCCTTTCATCCAGCAGAGTCTGGTTATAAGGGTCGCCTTTCTGAATGCCCAGAACAGCCGAAAGATATTCCGAGGGATATTTTGTGTTGCCCACCCACTCAATGTTCCGGTGGTAGTAACGCGGACCTTCCTCCACAGTGATCTCAAGTGCAATGCGGTTTTCTCCCGCATCATAGATGCTGTCATTCAGTATACGGAAATCCCTGTATCCTTCCTCATTGTAAAACGTTACCAGGCTTTCCTTATCTTCCTTGAATTTATCGGCAATATACTTGGAAGCCTTAAAAATATTCAGGTTTTTCTTTTTCGTATTCTTCATCACCCTCCGTAACCTTCCGTCGGAAAAAACTTCATTGCCTTTGAATATGATATCGGCAATTTTCACCCGGTCGTTTTTATCCACATCAATATTCAATATCACTCTGTTCTGGGCATCCGGATCATCTACCTGGGTAATGCTCACTTCCGTTTCCATAAAACCTTTATCCCTGAAAAAATCGAGAATGATTTTTCTGGTATTGTTCAGCACATTTTCCGTTACCTGATTCCCGCTGTGAAGCTTTATTTTTTCGATGATATCGTCCCTTTCGGATTTTTTCACTCCGGAAAACTGAATTCGGGAAAGTCTGGGCCTCTCGCCCAGGTGAATGGTAAGATACACTAAATCATTCTCAATTCCGGACACGTATATTTTCACATCAGAAAACAGGCCGTTCTTCCATAGTTTTTCCACTGCCTGTGTCAGTGTTTCACCGGGTATTTTTATACGTTGCCCCACTGTAAGACCTGAAAGCTGAATTAAAATATTCTCATCCAGGTACTGAATACCCGTCACCCGGATACCTCCTATTTCATATTCGCGCGGATTACTGTAATCAGCCACCCGCATGCTGCTGAAATCCTTTTCTTCCTGAGGAAAAGCGGGAACAACAAAAAGACAGGCGATCACCATCAACAGGGTTCTCAAAACAATATTCATCTTCATCATCATCTGGCTGGTGCTTAATGTTGTTTGATCTGCTCACTGATTTTACCAAAACGACGCTCGCGGCACTGAAAATCGGCAATGGCCTCGTAAAAATCTTCCTTGCGGAAATCAGGCCACATTTTCTCTGAAAAATACAACTCGGAATAAGCCAACTGGTACAGCATGAAATTACTGATCCTGTATTCACCGCTTGTTCTGATCAGTAATTCGGGATCGGGCATACCGGCGGTTGCCAGATTATTGCTAATCGTAATCTGATCAATGTGCGACGGAGCCAGTTTCCCTTCGCTTACCTGACGGGCAATTTCCCGGACCGCATGAACCATTTCCCACCTGGCACTGTAACTCAGTGCAAGCACCAGGGTTAAGCCGGTAAGATGAGCGGTATCATGAATGGTTTCAAGCAGCTGTTCGTAAAGTTTCCCGGGCAGACTTTTCAGGTCGCCGATGGCCCGCAACCGGACATTATTTTTCAGAAGTGTTTTTTTTTCATTATTCAGGGTACTGACCAACAAAGACATCAATGCGTCCACCTCCTCTTTGGGTCGTTTCCAGTTCTCGGTTGACCATGCATATAAAGTAAGATACTCCAGACCGATTTCAGCCGCTGCCTCGGTTACCTCTCTGACAGATGTCACCCCGTTCTGGTGCCCGTACACGCGATTTTTTCCCTGCAATTTTGCCCAGCGCCCGTTTCCGTCCATAATAATGGCTACATGCCTGGGTAGTTTTTCTTTTGATATTTTTTCTTTCAGCGAGCTCATTTCAGTTTGATGCGTTCAATTAATAATCCCAATATGCCGGACAATCCCTGTTCATGTTAAACAAATTATAGGTAATGATCAATCCGGCAAACGAATACCAGTCATTATTATGAATCAAAGACCAGGAACCGGGTTCGGTAAGATTAACCACTCCGTCTATATCGTCGAAGAATGTCTTTCTGAATTCCCATGCTACAGACAGGGCCCATTGCCGGTTCAGGTTCAGCCTCCATCCCACGCCAAAAGGGAGCACCATTTCATAACCGGTTCCTCCCGGTTTCTGCATCACCGACATACCCAATCCTCCCCCAACGTAAGTGGTTTGCTGTAAAAATCTCGTATAGGGCTTAAAAGGGAAAAAGTTAAACTCAAACTGGAGTCCCATATCCACTAATGAAGAGATGAAACGCGGACGATCATAAAGATAATCAAAAGACGGAGCTTTAGCGGAAATTTCGGCATAAACCAGATTCCAGCGCAGGCTGTGGTGGGGATTAAAATTATGCCGGTAAATCAATCCGAACCCGGGACTTACAGAACGGAAATGTCCGGAAGGATTTAATTCGCCAAGATAGTAGGAACCTCCCGCAAAAATACCCAGATCAGCGTTTTTCTGGGCTTTGAGGGAGTATACGTATATAAGACAAACACACAATAAAAAATACTTCTTCATGGACACAATTTTACCACCCCGAATATTCTTCCCTCAATATCGGCCATCCTTTTCTGGAGGTCTGGAATTTCCAGACATAACTTACCACACCGAAATAATAAACGTCATTTGCCCGGGAATATTCTGAAGGATAACCGTCAATAACATCGGAAGTGGTAAGCCGTCCTCCCACTTCAAGTGTGAGCGAGGCTTTGGGTGATAATCCGTACTTCAGCGCCACCCCAACGGGAAATACCAGGGCCGATGAAGTTTGGATCTCTCCAGCCCGGTCAATCAACTTATCATTCTGCATGGGATTAAATACTGCCATACCGATCCCGGCAAAGGCATAGGCACTGAAACTGGAAACAAAATCGGTTACCCCCCGGCCCTTCATCATTAAATAGCTTCGGGAATATTCTTCCCGCCAGAAAGCATATTCACCCTGGAAAGAAAACTCAAACAAACCGGTTGCAAAGGAATAATCACGGCCTACATTAGATCCCCGGTTATCGTTTCCACTGAGGAATGCATAGTTCAGATTTATTTTGGCCGCCACTCTTTCCACAATTTTATACCTGGCTCCCAGATGAAACGATGGACGTGTTTGCAGGAATCGTATATCCTTTAGTCCCAGGAGATTTTCTCCTTGGCTGTACCCTCCGATATCACCAAATTGATTGGCTGTACCTAATCCTGCCATAGCCTCCCATCTTCTGATGCGCCAAACCTGTCCCATGGTATCCACCGAAGAGATCAGGCTGATAAAAACCAAAAAGAACAGCGGCTTTTTCATGCTGGTTGTTTTTTGGTGCGTACAAAACTATAAAATATTGTGTAAACCATGCCCTTGAAACAAATCAAATTCATACCATCCTGACTTCAGCCTGTTATGTTTATGATTCACACCTAATTTACAAATATTCAATCGGTTTGAAAAGGGCCTTATCAATAAAACTGTCATTCATTCACGTTTTTTAACATTAATTCCGTTTATCGACCCCCCACATTAATTTATTTCTCAAGGTATTATAAAAGTTCTGGTTGTTGAATTTTACCATTTTTATGGAAAAACCCGCCTTATTAATCTGGAATGTTTGACCCACAGGCACTTCTGCAGACTGGTAATCGGCTGACAGGAGAAAATGGTTATCCCGGCCTGAAACCCTGATCTTCAGAGCCGAATCATCCCCGATTACCAGCGGTCTGACTGTGAGGTTGTGGGGAGCGATAGGCGAAATAATGAAATTACTGCAATCAGGCACCAGTATGGGTCCCCCTGCACTCATGGAATAGGCTGTTGATCCGGTTGGTGTGGAAATGATCAGGCCGTCGGCCCAGTATGCATTCAGAAATTCATCGTTCACATAAGTATGAATCGTGATCATAGACGATGCCTTTTTCTGAATAGTGATCTCATTCAGGGCATATTTTTTCTCCAGGGGAAGGAAGGTATCGGATTTAAGTTCCAGAAGAGACCTTTCCTCCAGGCTTATCTGGCCGTTGAACAGGGCGTCGAGGGCCACCGGGATCTCGGGCCCGGAAATATTCGCCAGGAAGCCCAGCCTTCCCGAGTTGATCCCGATCAGGGGAATCGATTTTTGCCATACATAGCTTACAGCTTCCAGAAAGGTGCCATCACCGCCTATGCTAAAAAGAAAATCGTAATGATCAGACAGGTCTGTCTCTTCCCTGAAAACCGATACAGGCCGTATTTTCAGATCAGGATGGCCGGAAAGCAACACCATGAATTTTTCATGTACGGCATATTCCACTTTCCCTCGATGAAACCTGCTGAACATTTCCCGGATATGGGGAAGAAAAGCCGTTTCAAACTGCCTGCCGTAAATGGCTATTCTCATACTCTCTTGTTCAAAACTTACATGCTAAGGTATTTCATGAACTCTTCAAACCGGTTATTATAGAAGAGATCCATTTCTTCATCCACCATGAATGTGCTTTTGATTATATAATTGTACCGCTCAAAGGTTTGAATGATGGATGACAGATCGGTCCGGTTAATTTTCAGGGTCAATTCCATCTTCATTGATTCACTGGGAGAGCTGATATAAAGACTTAAAATCTTGGCATCATTCCCTTCCACAATCTGTGCAATCTGGGATAGGCTGTAATCATTCTCATGAAGTTCCAGAACCAGAATGCCACCGGGATTTTTCATGGCAGTCAGTTCGGCAAAGTGTCCCATGAGATCGGTCATGGTAACCAGGCCCAGGTACTCCTTCCGGGCATTCAGAACAGGAACCACTGTAATCTTCAGCCGGGAAACTATCTCAATCACGCCGTAAATATGGGTGTCTGCTACCACATAAGGGCTGAACAAAGAAAGTTTGTGGTTCCCAATGGCTTCATCGGCCATGTTCAGATCATAAATATCCGTATCAGATATCAGTCCAAGAAAATCTTTGTTATTCACAATGGGCAGATGCGATACACGGAAAATCTCCATCCAGTTCAATGCCCTGAGGCCGGTATCGGAAGTTCTGAGGGCAGGTACCACATCTGATATCAAGTCCTTCGCCAGCATAACGATCGTGTTGATTGAAGGAAAAGGTTTATTTTTGTAGCTAAGTTACAAATTTTAAGCCACAGATAAACCTCCGAAACTGAATAATATGACCCGACTCAGCGTTAACATCAATAAAATAGCCACTCTGAGGAATGCCCGGGGTGGGAATATCCCCGACGTACTGAAAGCCGCCGTTGACTGTGAACGCTTCGGGGCCCAGGGAATCACGGTTCATCCCCGTCCTGATGAGAGGCACATCCGTTACCAGGATGTACTTGACCTCAGACCCCTGATCAAAACGGAATTCAATATTGAGGGTTATCCTTCCCGCCGGTTCCTTGATCTGGTCATAAAAGTAAAACCACACCAGGTTACACTGGTGCCCGATGCCCCCGATGCTCTGACTTCGAACCAGGGGTGGAATACCCGCAAGCACCAGGATTTCCTTGCCGGGGTCATCAGCGAATTGAAAAAGGCCGGCATACGTACCTCGCTTTTCACAGATACCAAAAGAGAAACAATTGAATACGCCGCAAAGACCGGAACCGACCGGATTGAACTCTACACCGAACCCTATGCTTCGGCCTACAGGCACAATCCCGACAAAGCGGTCAAACCCTTTGCCGAAGCATCGCACCTGGCCCATTCCTTCGGTCTGGAAGTCAATGCGGGCCATGACCTGAACCTGGAGAACCTGAAATTTTTCTGCCGCAGTGTGCCTTATCTGGAAGAGGTATCCATAGGGCATGCCCTGATCAGCGATGCGTTGTATTTCGGCCTGGAAAATACCATTCAACTGTATCTGAGACAACTCAAATAAACAACCCGCATTTAAAAACCTTTACAGAAAGAATGGATATAGCTTACCGGCTCCTCAAATGACCGAACCTTATGAAACTGTTTTACAGAACATTCGGGGAAGGACCCGCTCTCATCATTGTTCACGGGTTGTACGGATCATCTGACAACTGGATAACCATTGGCAAAGCCCTGTCTGACCGGTTCGAGGTATTTCTGATCGACCAGAGGAATCACGGACGGTCTCCACACAGCCAGCAGCATGATTACCCTTCCATGAAAGAAGACCTGAGGGAATTTATGGACGACTGCGCCATCGAATCGGCGGTATTGCTGGGTCATTCCATGGGAGGGAAAACCATCATGTATTTTGCAGCTGATTATCCGGAAAGAGTGAACGGGTTGATCGTTGTGGATATGTCACCCCGCTCCTACCGGGATAACCTGGATTCCACCCCGCGATCCGTTGACCATGCCACCATTCTGAAAGCCATGCTCTCCCTGGAACCGGAAAAATACACCGAAAGAAGCGAAATCGACAGAGCATTCGCCAGAAACATCCCGGTGCCCCGGGTAAGGCAATTTCTTCTGAAAAACCTGCGCAGAAACAAAGACCATACCTTTTCGTGGAAACTCAATGTTCCTGTTATCTATAACAACCTCGACAGGATACTGGAAGGCATGGATGCATGGCGCTTTGAGAACGGAAACGGCATTACGGGCTTTCCCGTACTTTTCATCAAAGGAGAAAAATCCGATTATATCCGAAAAACAGATGAACCCATTATTTACACCATATTCCCCTATGCCGAAATATTCAGCATTCCGAATGCAGGGCACTGGATTCATGCCGAACAACCCGAACGGTTGCTGCAGAAAGTGGAAAAATTCATTCTGGAAGTTTAACCGGATGAATGCTCCACATGTTCCGGTAAAATGATGGATTCACCCCGGTATTTCAGGAAAAGCTGGGCAACGGCCAAAACATCTTTTTCGCAATACTCCACTATTTTTTCAAGGTTTTTCTCCCGGTAATATACTTCATATACCTGCGAACCATCCATATCATCCTTCGGGGAGGGGATCCGGAACAGTTTGGCCAGCAGGTTCAGGGAAGTATAGTGTTTGTAATCACCAAACTTCCACAATTCCAGTGTGTCAAGAAAAGTTACTTCCCAGGGTTTTTTCCCGGCAACATCCAGAACGGCTGGAAGCTTTAGTTCGTTAAGCAGAATCCGGCGGGCCAGATAAGGAAAATCAAATTCTTTGCCGTTATGGGCACAAAGGTACAGGTTCCGCTTGCTTGTGGAACTGTTCAGCATGTCAATAAATTCTGTCAGCAATTCCTTTTCGTTTTCCCCGTAAAACGACTTCAGGCGAAAATATTTATCTCCGTCGCGCAAGAAAATAAATCCCGCAGAAATACATATGATCTTGCCAAATTCTGCGTAAATGCCGGCCCGTGGGTAAACATCGGCGGGGGTTTCATTTTCTTTCCGGAAAAAAACTGATTTTTTTTCCCAGAAATCCTTGAAATCAGGGTCCAGGTTTTCAAAATCGGGAGAAGCCGGTACGGTTTCGATGTCGAGAAAAAGAATGTCCTGTAAATGAATAGTATCAAGCATATCAGGCTGAATTTTCCGATTGGTCAAGATTCTTTTCAATGATTGACGTCAGTATATCGATGGCTACCTTGTTCTCCCCTCCCTGCGGAACAATAATGTCGGCATATCTTTTGGTCGGCTCGATAAACTGCAGGTGCATGGGTTTCACGGTTTTTTCATACCTTTCCAGCACCTGCCCCACCTGCCGGCCCCTTTCTTCCAGGTCACGATGGATCACCCGGCCCAGACGGTCGTCAGCATCGGCATCCACATACACTTTAATATCAATCATGTCCCTGAGGGGAGGATGGGTAAGAATGAGGATCCCTTCCAGAATAATTACCTGCTGGGGTTCAACTGTCACGGTTTCCGGCAAACGGGTGCAGGTAAGGTAGGAATACACGGGCTGCTCAATCGATTGCCCCATTTTCAGTTTTTTAATATGTTCCACCAGAAGGGAAAACTCCACAGAATCGGGATGATCGAAATTGATTTCCTGTCTTTTCCCGGGAGGGATATGTGAATTGTCGCGATAATATGAATCCTGCGGAATGACGGAAACTGATCTTCCCGACAGATTTTCGACAATTTTTTTCACCACGGTGGTCTTTCCTGAACCGGTTCCTCCGGCAATGCCAACTACCAGCATATTTTTGAACCATTATTTGAGGTTAAAATTAATATATTTGTCCGGAAAATGGCATTTTTACCCATGAACACTTTATATCCACTGAAATTCAAGCCCATTCTGAAGGAAAGGATATGGGGCGGCAATCTTATGCAAACCCGCCTGAAGAAACAGTTCAACGGTTTACAATCGGTCGGGGAAAGCTGGGAATGTTCGGGTGTTGATGGGAATTTTTCTGTTGTTGAAAACGGATTTCTGGCCGGCAACCATCTACAGGAACTGATCGAGGTATACATGGGAGATTTGGTGGGTGAACGTATATTCCGTCATTACGGAATCCATTTCCCCCTTCTGATCAAGTTCATTGATGCCCGCGAGAACCTGTCGGTACAGGTTCACCCGGATGACAAGCTGGCGGCTGAAAGGCACGGATCATTGGGGAAAACAGAAATGTGGTATATTATCGATGCCGCTCCCGGGGCAGTTATCTATACGGGATTCAACCGCGAACTGGACCGGAAAACATTTCTTGAGTTTCTGAAAAACGGAAAACTTACGGAAATTCTGAACCGGGAAGAAGCCATGGCCGGCGATGTGTTCGATATCCCGGCCGGACGGGTACATGCCACGGGAGCCGGTATTCTGCTGGCTGAAATACAGCAGACATCGGATATTACGTACCGAATCTATGACTGGGACCGGGTAGATGCACAGGGGAAAAGCCGTGAGCTGCATACCCACCTTGCCCTGGATGCCATTGATTTCAAAAAACCGGCATCATTCAAACATCATCCGGAGGGACCTCACAATGTGCCGGTGATACTGTCAGCCAATAACTATTTCCACGTTTCCCGCCTGACCTTAACCAGCCCGTATGAAAGGGACTTTCACAGGCTGGATTCTTTCCTGATTTATATGTGCCTCGATGGTCAGGTGACGTTCCTTTTCCAGGGGGGAAAAGAAAACTTAAGCTCCGGGCAAACGGTCCTGGTTCCTGCCTCCCTTGAAACAGTAACTCTTGTACCCTCTCCTTCCGCTACCCTGCTGGAAATATATCATCCCTGAGCAATTTACCTCCTTCGAAAAGCATCGGAAAGGGAAATATTTCGCCCATGCAGATACTTTTCGCAAAATATTTGAGACACAACAGTATTACTATTTGATATACAGTCTATTACAAATATTATTTCAGGAGTGTTTTTTTTCATAAAAAAAGGTTGTATAATTATTTTTTTTTCTAATATTGCAACCCGAAAAAAGGAAAAACTGTATGGGATTTACCAACAGCAAGGTCCCGCGCAATTCACGATTCCGGCCTGATTAGGTAATGAATCGTGGAGCAGATATGTCGCATGGACCTGCCATTAAATTTCATGCCATGAAAAAATTTCATACATATCTGCTTCAGCGTAAAGTCCCGGTTCTTTACCTGTTTTCCTTTTTCAATCTTTTTGTACTTTACTCGTTTCAGAGTACCTACCTGCCCCGCCGCATTTGATGGACCGATCCAATAACGGCATCATCCTGTCTGCATACAGCTTTCAGTTCCAGACAGGATTCTGAAATTATTTCAATCCATTACCCCAAAATTCTTACAATAATGATCACAAAAGTCAAAAAACAAAATATCATTGCCCGGGGCAGGAAATCCAGGGGCATTGTTATCGGGAACCGCATTCCCATGGATTATTTTGAAACCACCGGCATCGGGCAGAGCGACATCACGGTACATGCCGGCTCATACCACCTGGCTCTGAAAGATGCCGGCATTGAGCAGTATAACATTATGACCTATTCCTCCATACTTCCGGGTATTGCCAGGAAGGTGGAAAAACCCGAAAAAGTTGAGCACGGTTCCGTGGTGGAATCCATCATGGCGGTATGTACCAGCCAAAAAGGAGAACGTGCCACGGCCGGCATCATTTACGGCTGGCTTTTCGACAAATCCAACGGCAGTAAATTCGGAGGGCTGGTGTGTGAAAACTACGGAAACGAAACGGAAGAAGAGATCTCTCTGAAGCTCCGTGCCAGTCTTGATGAATTGTATTACAACGGGTTTTCAGAAAAATACCTTCTCAAGGACATTCATACCATTACCCGGAGTTTTGTTCCCGACAAAA
>DSCJ01000049.1 GCA_011049175.1 Bacteroidota bacterium
CCGGTTCGGGTTTTGGATGGATATTTACCGAATAGGCCGGTGAAATTGCAGAACAACCGGAAACTGAATGGGCAATGGATAATGAGATATTACCGGCACCTGCTTCTCCCCATTCGACAATAATACTGTTTGTGTTCTGACCTGAGGAAATGATTCCCCCGTTTACTGCCCAGGAATATGTGAAATCAGGATGATTGGTAACAGAATAAACCTGCTGAGTAAACTCACACACTTCAAAAGAATATTCCGAATGGAATTCCTCAGAACCTGCAGAAAGAAAGGTGGAAGGATTACTCTGATTGCGGTATTCGGTCTGGATCCATTCCAGAGGCCTGGTAGCAGATTGTATGCGTATTTCATCCAAAATTCCTGTGTACCCCTGAACCTCAGTAATACTTGCCCCAACACCAAGTCCCAATGTATCATAATCAGAAATAATACCGCCGGAAGATGTTGTCCGTCGTAAATAGTCATTTATATATAGACATGCATCCGAACCATCATATGTTCCAGTCAGTAAATAATTTGTATTGTCAAGAATTTCATTGTTATTGGATGCCGCCCAAACAGGTCCTGTAGGAACAGCTATATGAAATACAGCCTTTGTTTCATTATTACCATCAAATTGAAACCCATACGGCCCAAATGGTGTTCCATCAGGATTCCCGTACCAAACAAGTTTGGCGTAACTATTCTGGTCTCCCGAGCGTCTCATCCAAAGAGAAACAGTAATGTTTTCCTCCGGTTCCAATAAGGCGTTCTTATCAACAGAAATAATCTCGTTCCCTGCAAACGCTTGTCCATCGGCAATCATGCCCGTAACATCGGTTGAACCTGAATTCGTACCGTCCAGATTATGGGCTGTAGCATCGGTAAAATCATTGTGAAGGTGCCATACTCCAAGGTAATCGGGATTCCAGGTCAAAACAGATGACTGGTCAATGTTCACCTGCGGATTCCCATAGTACATATAAAATGAGTAATCCGTGGAGGCCTGTAACTCAGGAATGCGCACCCATGCTATCAGTGTTCCGGTTGTCTCATCGTAGCTTTCCAGGTCATGGAACAACTGATTCCCGTCCTGATCGGAAAACACAATATCGTATCCGCTGACATTCTCCACATGGGTTTGCAGGTCAGCATCATTTTCCAGTTTTACCAGTACGGGGAAATCGCTGTGATTACCCGCAATTTGAGAACCATTTATGGTCAGGGTTTTCCGGTAGGCATAGCCCAGGGAAACCAGAGGTTGGTCTTTCAGACTGACTTCGGCACTACCGTCCATCCATTGCTGGCATCCGGTATTTGTATTGAGAGCTCTTACCCGGTAAGTTCCCTCAGATAATCCTGTCCAGTTCAGGGGCCCTCCCGTTCCGGTTTGCATGGTTCCGTATACCACGCCGTTTTTGTACAGACGGTACTCAAAATCCGATCCTGAATGTGAGTCGTTCAGGGTAACCGACCCATTCACCGCATCCGGACAAAAGCTGCCTCCTCCAGTTACTGTGAAAATTTCCGGACAGGGATTGTATGCACACAGGCCGAATGTGCCTGAAGTTCCTGAATTTCCCCAGAATCTGATCCACAGGTCTTCTCCCGGTGTCAGACCCGATAATTCCAGGTAGGGCATTAAACCCGCTCCGTGATAATCATCATCGCAGGTAATGAGCGTAAGAGAAGAACAGGTCCCTCTGTAAACGGCCATGGAACCGTTGGTCAGTGTTCCCGATTCCGCATCAATGTGTAATTGCCCGGAGGAAGGAGCCGTAAGATGAAACCACACATCCTTATTGCCTGATGTCCAGTTGCAACCGGGATCGGGTATTCCCGAATCATCGGCATACTTGTTTGAAAAGTAACTGAAATGGCAGGAAGAACCTACTGTAAGTTCTGTGGCATCGCAGGGATTATTATTGCTTTCCTCTATCCGGTAAAATGAGGATGGATTGGATTGGTTCCTGTATTCGGTCAGCAGCCAGTCGGCAGAACGGACTTTGTTGGAGATCCTGAGCTCATCCATTATTCCATGGAAAAACCTTCCGGTTTCTTCCAGATTCTCACCGATCCCCACATCATAACTGGTTGATGCAATATGACTTGCAGTAGTGCTACCTGCATCTACACCATTAATATATATACGAACAATACCCCCATCAAAAGTCCCAGCCAGATGATACCATGTATTATTCGAAAGGTTTGTTGAAGCATAGGCTGTTCTGAAACCGGTATCATAAATGGTAAATGTGGGATTGTTCCCGTTGTTAAAATGCAGATTATATGAATAGTCCGATTTCTGGCAAATGGCTATCCATCCGCTCTGTGCACTGCTTTTCCTTACCCAGGCCTGTAAGGTCACCCGGTCTTCATCATGCATGTCAAGAGACACATCATGTGCAGCAGACAAATATGAAGCGGATCCGTCAAAATCACGGGCTGTTCCTATAAAAGAAGGTATCCCGCTGGTTCCAAAGTTGGTTGCATTATTTCCGTTACCGGTTGCATCACTGAAGTCGTCACTGGTAAAATGCCATATTGCCATGAAATTGGCATCCCAGGTATTGGTAGTGGAAGTGGGTGAGGTAATGGAGGAATTCCCGTAATAAATGTAAAATTCTGTATCGGTGGTTGAACTCAGAGAAGGGATCCGTACCCAAACAACCAGTTGCCCTGAGACACCTTCATAGAGGTCAATCTGATGATCCAGGGCGTTAACATGATCCTGTGAGAATTGTATATCATATCCCTGATTGCTGGTTACAAATCCTCCGTTGGCTTCGGTGGCTAATTCCCCATCAGTAATATTTACTAGAACAGGGAAATTTGTCAGATCACCTGCCACCCGGGTATGGTCGATCACAATTTTCTTCCGGTGGGAATATCCGCTCAGCCACTGGGAATAGCCATTACTTACCGACAAAATCAGTACAAGAAAAAAGAAGAATATCTTTTTACATCGAGCCATACTTACCCTGAAGGTAAAAATATTCCCCCGCCTTCAGGGGCCGGGATTTCCCCTTTATAAAAATATCCGCCTCCAACCATCACCCTGTCTGTAATTCAAAGGACATAGAATGATTCCTTTTGGTTGCATGGTCATGGCGTCGGTATAAATTATTATTTCTCTTGTAATCAACTCTTTACTACGCTGCCTTTAAAATTTATAAAATTTTTCAATATAATCATTTGTACATGACTACATACATTGACATACCAAATATTTCCTCTACAGAATTTATTATGCCACTCTGCTCATAGATTCAGTCGCCTGAATATATTGTTTTTACGACAAAATTCCTTAAAAGTTCAGATAATTGACAAAAGGAATCGATTATTTGACCAATCAATCCATTTTTTTGATGCTCTATTAATTTTTACTTTTACAGGATAAAGTAAAAAGTAATGGAAGAAGAATTCGATCGGCTCCGGCAGGAAGTGTTGCATTGCACCCGTTGTCCGCTCCACGCCAGCCGGAAAAATCCGGTTTTCGGTATGGGGAACCCGAAAGCAAGAATTATGCTGATTGGAGAAGGGCCCGGAGCAGATGAAGACAGGCAGGGATTGCCTTTTGTGGGGAGGTCGGGGCAATTGTTGGATAAAATCCTGGCAGCCTGCGGATTCAACCGGAAAGATCATGTGTTTATCGGGAACATTGTTAAATGCCGTCCCCCGCAAAACAGGGTACCGACACCCTCGGAAAGGGCTGCCTGTTTACCCTACCTGCTGAAGCAAATCGAACTGATCGATCCGCCAATCATTGTATTGCTGGGTTCAACGGCCCTCCACGGATTAATCAATCCGGAAGCAAGGATTACCCGGGTCAGGGGTCAGTGGATTACCTGGAACAACCGCCTGGTGATGCCGGTATACCATCCCGCTGCCCTTTTAAGAAATCCGAACCTGAAAAGGGAAACCTGGGAAGATTTCAAACAAATCGTATTCAAATACCGTGAGCTGGTAGACCCATCCCACCATTCCCCACACTGCTGAGAATTATAAATCTTTTGGCGTATAAATAAGTATTACATCCCGCTGCGTTGTCACAATATCAACATGGCGTCGCCATAGGTTCCGAACCGGTATTTCTTTTTAATGGCCAGCTCATAAGCTTCAAAAAGAAATTCATATCCGGCAAAAGCCGATACCATCATCAACAGGGTTGAAAGCGGGAGATGAAAATTGGAAACCATCCGGTTGGGAACACTGAATTCATAAGGTGGAAATATGAACTTGTTGGTCCATCCGTCATAGGGTTTCAGCATACCTGTGGTCGATACGGAACTTTCCAGTGTACGAAGAACAGTTGTTCCCACTGCACAGACATTATTTTGCCTTTCCTTGGCGCGATTCACTATTTGTGCTGCTTCTTCACTGATCAGGATCCGTTCCGAATCCATTTTATGTTTGGTCAGGTCTTCCACATCCACCGTACGAAAATTTCCCAGTCCCACGTGCAGTGTAATAAAAGCAAATTCTATTCCCTTGATCTCCAGTCTTTTTAAAAGCTCCCTGCTGAAATGCATACCGGCGGTAGGAGCAGCTACCGCCCCTTCATGTTTGGCGTATACGGTTTGGTACCTTTCCTGGTCAGAAGATTCCACTTCCCTGCGGATAAATTTGGGTAAAGGGGTTTCCCCCAGTGAGTAAAGGGTTTTCTTAAATTCCTCGTAGGGCCCATCGTACAGAAACCGAAGGGTTCTTCCCCTGCTGGTGGTATTGTCTATCACTTCAGCCACCAGCACATCATTCTCACCGAAATATAATTTATTCCCGATCCGTATCTTCCGGGCAGGATCCACCAATACATCCCACAAACGCTGGTCGCGGTTCAATTCCCGTAACAAGAATACCTCAATTTCAGCACCGGTTTTTTCTTTGTTCCCGAATAAACGCGCAGGAAAAACCTTGGTATTATTAAACACCATAACATCTTTCTCCTCGAAATAATCAATAATTTCTTTGAATATCCGATGCTCAATTTTCCCCGTATCCCTGTGTAACACCATTAAACGGGATTCGTCCCTGTTTTTGGCGGGATATTTGGCAATCAGCTCCTCAGGCAAATGATACTTATACTGTGATAATTTCATACTTTTTTCTCCCTAATACATAAGTGGTCCTTTATACGCAAAATTAGTCTATTGGTTATATGTTTTGCAACACTTTTTTAAATAAATCAATGCTCATGGCATTCTTCAGTTCATACGGTCCAATGGCGGTTCTGACAAGTTCTTTGAGGTAAGCCCCCGTACCTAGGCTTTTCCCGATATCTCTCACCAGTGACCGGATATAGGTGCCTTTGCTGCACAGAATATCAAGAGTTACCAGGGGAAGATGATATTCCAGCAGTTTCAAATGATAAATCCGGATAACCGATGGTTTCATTTCCACCTTTTTCCCTTTCCGTGCATATTCATAGGCTCTTTCTCCGTTCACATATTTGGCAGAATACACCGGCGGGATCTGTTCCTGTTCTCCGCAAAATTGTTCCAGCAGTTTTTCAATCTCCTGTCTGGTAACAAATGAATAGTCATACTCCCCGTCAAATTCCGTTTCAAGATCAAAAGAAGGCGTGGTTTTTCCCAGCTCAAGGGTCGCGATATATCTTTTGTCCAATCCCTGGAATTCCTGTATTTTCTTTGTCAATTTTCCCGTGCACACAATCATCAGCCCGGTAGCCAGAGGGTCAAGTGTTCCGGCATGTCCCACCTTCAGCTTTCCAATACCCAGTTGCCGGGTAATGAGGTTTCTTACCTTACCAACCACATCGAAAGAAGTCCATCCATACGGTTTGTCAAACAACAGGAATTCGCCGTTTACAAAATCAAAAGTTCTGCCAGCATCTTTCATAACAGTGACAAAATTACAACCAGTGCCCCCATGGCAAAACAATACACAGAAAAATAGATCAGTCTTCCTTTTTTCACCAGCCGAATCATCCAGGCACAGGCCATGAGTCCTGCCAAAAAAGCTCCAAAAAAACCGATCCCGAGTACTAAAAGACTTTCCTGAACAGATACCCCTCTGAGTTTTGTAATAATATCCACCACATTGATCCCTATTACCGGGGGCAGCACCATTAAAAAGGAAAAACGGGTGACCTCTTCACGCGAAATCCCGGCTATAAGTCCTGTTGATATGGTAGCTCCGGAACGAGAAATTCCCGGTATCACCGCAAATGCCTGAGCAATCCCCAAAAGAAGGGCTCGCCAGGTATTCATTTTACCCGGTTTCGGACGGATCTTCGCGGAAAGCAACAACAGCAAAGCGGTAATCCACAGCATGAAGCCCACCAAAAGAGTATTTCCGCTGAAAAGTCCTTCTACCTTCCGCCAGAACAGCAGGCCCGTAATACCTATCGGGATCATCGACAAAAGAATATATACCACATATTTTGTTTCATCATTCCATTTAAACCTGAAAAAACCATTGAGCAGTTGATAAATATCCTTCCGGAACACCACCATGGTACTCAGTACGGTAGCACCATGAACCACGATGGTGAAGGTGAGGTTCTGTTCCAGCTTTGTCCTGAACAAAACATTCCCAAGCTCCAGGTGCCCGCTGCTGCTCACAGGCAAAAATTCTGTCAAACCCTGTACAATACCCAGAATCAGGGCTTCATACCACTCCATAATTTGTAAAAATGAATAACAGGCAATAAATCAGAGGTGCTATCCGCAATCCCTTTATTTTTCCTCAGGAGGTTGCGGTTTATACATAATGGCTACCAGTTCAATGACAAATCCCAGCAATACAACAAGGGGGGCCAGTGTAATGCGCCTGAAACTGAATATCTCCTCGCTGAACACATTCGGATCATTTGACTTTCCACCCATCATCAGCAGGAATCCGATAATAATGATACCAAAACCGGCCGCCAGTAAAAAATAGTTCTCCTTTCTAAAGGCAAAATCAGCTTTTCTGGTTTTTTCGGGTTGCTTTCTGGCCATATCTGAATAAATTATTAATAATACAGTTTATCGGTCTTCATGTTCAAATACTTATTGACTGCAAAATAAGTGGAAATCCAGTTAATTACCACGCCCAGGAATAAAATACCTGCAAAAAGAAACAGGATCATGTAGTAGTCGGTAAAAGCCAGCATTTCACTGAACTCCTGATGTACCATGTAAATCCCTCCAGAAAGTAAGCCACAGGCAAGTAATCCCGCCACCAGCCCCTGAATAGCGCTTCTGACCAGAAAAGGCCTTCTGATAAAAGATCGCTGCGCCCCCACCAGTTGCATGGTATTGATCAGAAAACGCTTGGCATAGATCGAGATCCTGATGGTATTGTTGATCAGGGTAAGAGCAATGAGAAAAAGCATCGCACTAAAAAGCAACAGGATCAAACTGATCTTCCGCACATTTTCATGCACCAGATGTATGAGTGATTTCTGGTAAAACACCTCCTGTACCAGTTCATCTTCTGCCAGTTCCCTTTCAATCCAGGCAATACTGTCGGGGTTAGCATAAGGGGCATACAGGTACACATCGATGGAGGCAGGCAGTGGATTGTAACCCAGAAAATCAACGAAATCTTCCCCCAGCTCCTGCTGTAACTCTCTGGCTGCTCTTTCTTGAGAGACATATTCGGTTGATTTTACATACCCCGAAGCATCCAGATTTTTCTGAAGCCTGATGATATCCACTTCTCTTGCACTTTCTCTAAGGATCAGGGAAAGGCTGATGTTCTCTTTAACATAACCTGCCAGCTTACTGGAATTAAGCAAAAGAAGCCCGATCAAACCTATCAGTAGCAATACCAGCGATATACTGATAATGGCCGTAAGGGAAGAGCTTCTCAGCCTTCTTCTTGTAATGGTTGAATCGTTTGCTTTCATTGGCTGTGATTACCCTGGCAAATATAGGAAATAATCTTCCCTGCCAGTCCAGACTTAATCCTGGTATACCGGAAGCCAGGGAAATCTTTCATTCAACAAATTCAATCCATCCGTAAGGATCTGGTTCATCACCTGTTTGAATCCCCGTCAGTTTTTCATACAACCGGAGGGTTATTTTGCCTGGATTCCCGTCTCCGATCACATATTCCCTGTTCATTACCGGGTCTGCAATCTTTTTGATGGGAGAAATAACAGCAGCTGTTCCACAGGCTCCGGCTTCCTCAAAAAGTTCAAGTTCTTCCACCGGAACTTTCCTTCTTTCCGTTTTCAAACCCATATCTTCAGCTATCCTGATCAGGCTTTTATTTGTTATGGAGGGAAGTATGGAAGGCGAATCGGGGGTTATGTAGGTATTCTCCCTGATCCCGAAAAAATTAGCAGGGCCGCATTCATCAATATATTTTTTTTCTCTGGCATCCAGGAAAACTACATTGGAATATCCGGCCTGATGGGCTGCCTCGATGGCTCTGAGACTGGCGGCATAGTTTCCACCCACTTTTATATTCCCCGTTCCCAGAGGAGCGGCACGGTCACAATCCCGGCAAATCATCATTTCTACCGGTTTCATTCCCTCTTTGAAATAAGGACCTACCGGCGTAACAAAAACCATAAACAGATATTCTCCTGAAGGTTTTACTCCCACTTCAGGGCCTGTACCAATCAACAGGGGGCGAATATACAGAGATGCGCCTGACCCATGAGGTGGGATGAATTCCCGGTTCATGCGAATGGCAGTAAATACCGCATCCCGAAATAGCGATTCCGGCACCACTGCCATACGTATTCCTTCAGCCGAACTCTTTAGCCTCGCTGCATTATCCTGCCACCTGAACACCCTGATTTTTCCATCCTTGCCCATGTAAGCCTTCATGCCTTCAAACGCTTCCTGCCCGTAATGCAGGCTGGTAGCAGCAATGTGAATCGGAACATATTCTGAAGAGGATAATTCCAGGGCTCCCCATTCCCCGTTCCGATAGTAGCAACGTACATTGTAGTTTGTTTTTTTGTAACCAAAGGGCAATTTTTTCCAGTCGGAGATTTCCATATTTTGTGATATTTTAAAAAATCCATTGCGAAGGTAAATTATTCCTGATGATCCATCAAGAAAAAAAGAATGTCATAAGGCAGCTATCATTCCTGCCATTTCAGCTCACGAAGAGAAGCCAGTTGTTTATCCTTTTTCACTTCCCTTAATCGTTCGGCAATGTCCGTATAGAACCTATGAGTTTTGAGCAATTCAATTTGTTGTTGTTTCCACTCCTCAAAAGAACCTGCTTTACCGTATCCAAGCTCCTCTCTGTACAATTCCAGACAAAGGGCAATGAAATCGACCCTTCCCACATAATCATATTCTGCATCATGCAGGATCTGTTCCAGCAGTTCCGCGGGCGGTCTGTTATTATGCAACGACATGATCAGCCCGCATATGCTTTCTATCTGGGCGGGATCATATTTATACCGGGATAAGATATCCCGGGCCATTTCACATCCCGCTTCCGGATAACGGAAATAATCCTCGAGCATTCCGATATCATGAATCAGGGCGGCTGTACGCAATATCAGCATATCCTTCGGAACAATCCCGTATGCCCTTCCAAGCAGTTCAGCCTGGGTATACACCTGCAAGGTATGCTTCAACGTATGAAAATACAGCTTGATTCCTGTTGCCGTTTCGAACCTCCTGGCAATTTCATTTTCCAGGTCATTCAATCTCAATATCTGCAACTGAACCAGAAATTTTTCGTTGGGGCCACCGTCGGCTTCACGCGCCAGTTCCGGACGGATTCCCTTCACAAAATACATGTCGATTTCCCCCTTGTATTTTACAGGCATTTTCCCCCTGTACTCACAGATGAAAAAATCTTTGACAAAAGCATAGGTTGAGCCGGAGATATTCACTTTCCCGGGTTCTCCGCTCGATTCCATCCTGCTGGCCGTATTGACCGTATCTCCCCATATATCATAAGAAAGCTTTTTCTGACCCACTACGCCGGCAATAACCGATCCCGTATGAATACCGATCCGGATATCCCAGAATTTCTGGCCCAGTTTTTCAGATTTCTCCTGCAGTTCGGTTATGTATCTCTGCATCTCCATCGCAGCCATCACCACATCCACCGGGTTGGTGCAATTCTTCTCGGGAATGCCTCCTGCACACATGTAAGCATCTCCAATGGTCTTGATCTTTTCAATATTGTATTTTTCCATAACCGAATCAAAATGGAAAAATATACGGTCGAGCTCATCAATCAGTACTTCAGGATTCATCTGTTCGGCTATCCGGGTAAATCCCTGTATATCACTGAACAAAACCGTTACCATATTGTATTTCTTCTTCGTAGCCTTGCCGGTCATTTTAAGTTCATGGGCCGTATCCTTTGGCAGCACATTTGATAGAAGTTCTTCCGTTTTGTCCTTTTCCCTGATCATTTCCTCTGTCCGTTCATTGATTATTTTTTCCAGTCTGAAGCGTTCCCGGGCAAACCGGTATGACCATGCTCTGAAAAAAGCCAACAACAGCAATAAACCCAGAGCAGCATACAATACGTAAGCCAGGCGTGTTGCATAAAACGGCCTGTTCAGCTGGGCAAAAAACGCATCATTTGAAATAACCGCAGAAGGAATCCCTGCATACCATCCAAAAACTTCAAAAAACATACACCCAAAGGCCAGTATGAAAAAAAAACGTTTCAGTTGATGCGTATTAGGGAGAAAATTCATAAATTGGAAAATTCATTCTTTTGTATCAAAAATAACACAATTATTAGGTTCTAATCATTTTATTTTTCCTTAATCTGAATCTATATGGATAAGAAGAAGACCATCCTGGTGCCGACAGACTTCACCGTAGTCGGGGGTTATGCCCTGGAACATGCTGTGAAGGTGGCAAAAATCATGAAGAATGAAATTACCCTCCTGCACATCGTAAAAGACGAAAAAGAAATACCGGAGGCTGAAAAAAAGTGTCACAAAATTGCCGATGATACTTTTGAGCACCATTATATCAAACCAAATATAATGGTCCGGCCGGGCAGTATTTTTACCACCATAGGAGAAGTGGCCTCTGAAGTGGATGCAAATCTGGTCATTATGGGAACTCACGGAATCAGGGGAATGCAAAAACTAACCGGTTCATGGGCACTGAAAGTGATCGTCAGTTCCAAAGTACCTTTTGTTATTGTGCAGGAACCTCCCACTACCAATAAATTTGAAAAAGTGGTATTTCCTGTTGATTTCAGAAAGGAAACAAAAGAAAAAAACATCTGGGTGAATTATCTTGCACAGTATTACAAATGCAAGTTCTATATTTTCAAACAGGACATCAAAGATAAGGTATTCCGCACCCGGGTTATGTCGAACCTGACCTTTACAAAGAAATACCTTGATTCCAAAAACATCGAATACGAAATTCACACTGCCCCGGGAAAGAAAAAATTCTATGCCGAGACCATCCAGTTTGCTCATGACATCCATGCCGATCTGATCCTGGTAATGACCACCCGTGATATCGGGCTGGCAGATTACATGCTCGGAGCAGAAGAACAGAAGATCATTGCCAACAATGCCAAAATACCTGTTATGTGCATTAATCCCAGGCCTGAACTGTTTATTTCCGGAGGTTTCTCAGCAATGGGGGGGTAAAAATTCGGGCCGGTTGCCATTGTTTAGATTATTTTTCTGGAATATTCCACCAATCAGGCATTCACCCTTCCGGGATCTTTCGCCCTTATCAACTGGTAAACATTCTTTGTTTCGAAAGTTCAGGCCCCGCTATGCTTCAGCAAAAAAATGAACTAAGTTTTTCTTTATCCATCCAAACCAATCATGATGAAATATTACAAAACCACTTTGTTTCTTATTTCCGTTATTCTTTTCTCCTCCTGTACGCAACGGGAAACAGGAGAGGAAAGAATCAACCTGGCCGTTATTGCAGAACCCTCCACCAGCTTCCGGTACGGAAGAGACATGAACTGGCTGAATGACGGGCTCACCCCCATGGAAGTAGATCAGCGCATGAGACGCTCCCGCAGACGGAGACCACCGTCGGCCCAGTGGATACAGTATACCTGGAACCAGCCTGTTACCACTGATGAAATTTCTCTGTTTCTTTTCGATTATGACAGTATACTCCCCCTCCCGCAGGAATATTCCGTCAAATACTGGAACGGGGAGGAATTTGTTCCTGTAAAGAATACATCGGAAATAACCGTCGAAAACAAAACATTCAACACCATCACCTTTGATGAAGTGGAAACAACCATGCTCCGGGTGGAAACAGATTCCGCCTATTCTTTCCCCACCAATGTGCTGGAATGGATCGTTTTTAAAACGAAAGATTCACCCCCCTGTGCCCCGATCGTTTCAGCCGGTGTTGACCGCAGTGTTATTACCGGCGTGAAAACATATCTTTCGGGCAGCGTAAAATCGGTTACCCCGGTGGATAAGTTTACCTGGAGTAAGGTATCCGGCCCGGGAAAAATACTATTCGAAAACCCCCGTGACCCGGTTACTACCGCTACCTTTTCTGAACCGGGTGAATATATCCTGCGCCTCACTGCCAGAGAAAACCAACAGAAGGGATTCTCCGAACTTCTGGTAAAAGCCGTGAACCCTCCGCCCGAAGAAAGACTCGACGTGGTCTACACAAAAAAATACTCCGTGGATAATCCCCTGTGGAACGACCGGATCAAGGCCATTATCGTAAACTGGATCCCTCATTGTATCTCACAGATTGAAAAAACCGACCTGGAAATCGGACAGGGTGGACTGGACAATTTTATTGAAGCCGCCAAAGCCCTGAGAGGTGAGCCCCATGGCCGTCACAAGGGATATGTGTTTTCCAATGCCTGGGTACATCAAACCGTCGAGTCAATGTGTCTGGCCCTGATGGTCGATCCACAGGGTGACCCTGAAATAATGCAGGCACAGGAACTGATGAAAAGGAAACTGGAAGAATGGATACCCATTATTTTGGCAGCCCAGGAACCCGACGGATACCTGCATACCGCCTATACCCTCCGGGACACATCCCGCTGGAAAAACCGCTGGGAAGAAGCCAACCGCACTGCCCACGAAGGCTATGTGGCCGGTTATTTTATCGAGTCGGCCATCAATCATTACACCCTGACCAACGGTACCGATACGCGCCTATACGATGCGGCCAAAAAACTGGCCGATTGCTGGGTAAATAATATCGGTCCGGATAAAAAGGAATGGTGGGATGAACATCAGGAAATGGAACAGGCTCTGGTACGATTCGGCCGTTTTGTAAATGATATGGAAGGCAACGGCAGGGGCGACAGCTACATTGAACTGTCCAAATTTCTGCTTGATTGCCGAGGCGGCGGGAACGAATACAGTCAGAGCCATGTTCCTGTACAACAACAGTACGAAGCAGTAGGTCATGCGGTACGCGCTGCTTACAGCTATTCAGCTATGGCCGATGTGGCTGCAGAAACAGGAGATATCGATTACCAGAGTGCGGTTATGTCGCTGTGGGATAATATAGTGAACAAAAAATATTACGTAACCGGGGGTATTGGCAGCGGAGAAACCTCGGAAGGTTTCGGTCCCAACTATTCTCTTCGCCACCGGGCGTATTGCGAATCATGTTCGAGCTGCGGGCTGATCTTTTTCCAGTACAAGATGAATCTGGCTTATCACGACGCCAGATATGCCGACCTTTATGAGGAAACCATGTACAACGCCCTGCTGGGGTCTGTCGATCTGGAAGGAAAGAATTTTTATTATACCAATCCCCTCATTACGAACACTGCACGCTATCCATGGCATGTTTGCCCTTGCTGCGTGGGAAATATTCCCAGAACCCTGCTCATGATCCCCACCTGGACCTATGTGAAAAGTAATGAAGGCATTTATGTTAATCTTTTCAATGGCTCTACCACCCTGGTGGAGGAAGTGGCCGGCACGGATGTCGAAATGATACAGAAAACAGATTATCCCTGGAATGGGAAAGTCAGTATCACAGTCAATCCCCGGGAAAGCAAGGAATTCTCGGTATTTGTCAGAAATCCCAACCGTACCACCAGTGAACTGTACCAGCCCGAACCCGAAGTGAAAGGCCTCCTTTCACTTACCGTAAACGGGAAAGCCTTTGAAGCCGATCCCGTGCGTGGCTATACGGAGATACGAAGAATGTGGGAACCGGGAGATGTGATAGCATTCGATCTGCCCCTTGAAATACAAAAAATCACCCCCATCGATAAAATTGAAGCTACACGCGGGCAGGTAGCCTTCCGGTACGGCCCGCTGATCTATAATGTGGAAGAAGCCGACCAGCCCGATATCGAGCAGCCGGTGGGAGAAAACGGATGGACAACACGCTGGAATCCCGCCCTGCTGCACGGGGTAATAACCCTTCATGGTACCTGGGCCGACGGAAGTCCGCTCACAGCTATTCCCAACTTCGCCCGGGCCAACCGGGATGCAGATCCGGATCCCGAGAGAATTGGAACATCAAAAGTTTGGATAGATGCCCTGTAGAGAAACCGGGCTTCCCGTGCAGGGGACCCCGGCCATCTCCGGGCTGATATATTGTACGAAAATATGGGGATAACACTGGTTTTTGCTACCAACAATGAGCATAAACTTCGGGAAATAAAACACATGCTGGGATCCGGCTATGAAGTGGCCGGTCTTCGCGAAACAGGAATTAACGGGGAGATACCCGAACCATACCCCACCCTGGAAGAAAATGCCCTGGCCAAAGCCCGGTATGTACATAAAAGAACGGGGCTGAATTGTTTTGCCGATGATACGGGACTGGAAATCATAGCCCTGGGAGGCGCTCCCGGGGTATTTTCCGCCCGGTTTGCAGCGGAAGAGGGACCTTTCCCCAACCAGGAATCCTCGTACCGGGCCAATATGAAAAAAGTGCTTCGCCTGATGGAAGGCATTCCCCGTCGCGAGGCACGTTTCCGTACAGTCATTGCCCTGATCTTGGACGGAAAGGAATACTTTTTCGAAGGACAAATAAAAGGAACAATCCTCGAAAAACCCCGGGGAGAAGGAGGATTCGGCTACGACCCCATATTCGTGCCCGAAGGCAGGAACAGGTCTTTTGCCGAAATGAACCTGGAGGAAAAAAACAGGATCAGCCACCGGGGAGAAGCGTTCAGAAAATTACAGGAATTTCTAACATCGTGAAAAACATCTGCCTGCATGGGATACTAAAACCCGCCTGATGGCAGTTCTATCAAAAGAATAAACCCATTCATTGAAAATTTTTTTTAAAACCTGTGTTTATACAGCCTTCCTTTGGGGCACCTGCACGTCGCTGCCAGGACAGATCGCGCCCGGTCAGTGGCGCGACCATCTCCCCTACAGTGCCCCCTTTCGAATAGCACTGACCCCAAACCGCACCTGGGCCGCCACAAAAGATGCCCTGTTCAGTTACCATCAACCCTTTCATACTGTGGAAAAACTTTCCCGGGTACACGGATTGAACGATATGGATATAAGTTGTTTCGAATACATTCCCGAAAAAAACATCCTGTTTGTGGGTTATCAAAACGGGAATATTGACATGATCGTTAACGGCGAAATCCAAAATCTGGCCGATATAAAGCGATATACCGGTTTAACGGGAAACAAGCAGATCAACCACGCCCTGTATGTTTCACCCTACCTGTATCTTTCAACGGGTTTCGGAATCGTTGTGGTGAATCCCGAAAAAAAGGAGATGAAAGATACCTATTATATAGGTCCTATGGGATCTCCCATGGAAGTCTTCCAGATGGCCATTGACGGAACTTACCTGTATGCAGCCACCACAACAGGTGTTTTTCGGGCCCCAAAAGACGATCCCAATCTGATCAATTATGCCGTTTGGGAAACCCTTCCCGGCTTGCCCGAACCCGATGCATCTTATTCTTTTGTTCTTTCCCTGAACACAACCCTGTTGACCGTCAGGGAAAACGGCCTGGAAGATATCGTATACCTTGAAAGGGAAGGTTCCTGGGAGATCCTGGCCAGCGGTATGAATGTCAGACAGGCACGGACCGCCAGCGGACAGTTTCTACTGGTTACTTCAGACGGAATCCTGTTTTTTGATGAGGCAGGACAGCTGTCAGCAACGGTCGATGACTATGGTACGGGAACCATCCACCCCGCCGATGCGGTTCCCGGAGATGACCTCTCGCTATGGATTGCCGACAACAGACAGGGTATGATACACCTGTTGCCCGGAGGTGCCTCGCAGCAGTTCGTGCCCAACGGTCCCCTGACATCAGACGCATGGCATGTGGCAGCCCGATCCGGACAGGTATACGTGTCGGGAGGTGGCCTGGATGCGGCATGGAACAATGTGTTTCTCAACGGGGCGGTTTATGCCTTCCATGAGGAACAGTGGGAAAGTATGGTCAATTATTCTGTACGGGATATCATACGAACCCTGATCGATCCGGCCGACCCCGATCATTTCTGGTCCGCTTCCTGGGGTTACGGCGTTCTGGAGTACCGTGGAAACCAGTTGCTGAATGTGTACAACGATGAAAACAGTACCCTGCTGAGCGTTATCCCCGGCGAAAAATATATCCGGATTGGCGGAATGGCCCTGGACCGCGAAAGAAATCTCTGGGTAACGAATTCAGGTGTCAGCCGGCCTGTTTCTGTACTAACCCCCGACGGATGGAAGGGGCTGGATTACCCCATCAACGCCCCTACCCTGGGCGATATCCTGGTAACCAGCGAGGGACACAAATGGGTCCTCTTACCCAGGGGATACGGCCTGTTCGCTTTCAACGACATGAATACCCCGGAAAATACAGACGATGATCTGACCCGCAAATTCAGCCTGCAGGACGAAACAGGAAACACCATCACCAGCGAGGTGTTTTCCATGGCAGAAGA
The DNA here is from genome assembly GCA_011049175.1 of Bacteroidota bacterium. GTDB lineage: Bacteria > Bacteroidota > Bacteroidia > Bacteroidales > VadinHA17 > HyVt-105. The sequence continues at coordinate 16,775 of DSCJ01000049.1, forward strand.
CCGGGACGGGAACATCTGGGTTGGTTCATCCATGGGTCCTGTGGTATATTATAATCCGGAACAGGTATTTTCAGGCGATCATTTTTATGCCAGCCGTATCAAAATCCCCGGTGAAACCCCCGGCCAGGCCGACTATCTACTGGGCAATGAAACCATCACCACCATTGCTGTGGATGGTGGCAACAGAAAATGGCTGGGTACCCTGCAAAGCGGAGCTTACCTGGTTTCACCCGAAGGAACCAGGGAGATTGTTCATTTTACGACAGATAACAGTCCGCTTCTCTCCAATCATATTCTCAGCATTGGGGTGGATGACCGTAGCGGGGAAGTATTTTTTGCCACATCAAAAGGCCTTGTATCATACCGGGGCGATGCCACCGGACCGGCCGATTATTTCTCAAATGTGTACGTATTCCCCAACCCGGTAAGGGAAGATTTCGCCGGGCCGGTCACCATTACGGGACTGGTGGAAGATACCTGGGTTAAGATCACCGATATTGCCGGAGAACTGGTATATGAAACACGCTCGGTGGGAGGGCAGGCTATCTGGAACGGCAAGAACCTCCGTGGTGAAAGAGTCAGTACCGGTGTATACCTGGTATTCCTTACGAATGAGGACGGATCACAAACTCATGTGACCAAGCTCCTGTTCATTCACTGATCATTATCGATCAGCTGCCTGATCCTTTCAATCTGCTTTTGCTTGTTCACCTCCCGCAGGCTCCTTGCCGTTTTCGTAAAATACTGGTGCCCCGAAATAAACTTGATCTGTAGCTTGTTCCAGTCATTCAGGCTGCCAATTTTGTTCTGTTCCTTTAATTCCCTGTACAGTGTGTTGGAGACAGGAATAAAATCACTGCGTCCGAGATAATCCAGATCGGAATCACATATGATCTTCTCTAGCAAATTTTTCGGTTTGGGAGGTAGCTGGGTAGCCATGATAATCTCACATATCCTGTCAATCTGCTCGGGTGTATAATGGTAGGAGGGCAGCATTTCCCTTGCCATGACCTTTCCGTAATATTCGTGATTGTCGTACTGTACGGTATGGCCCGCATCATGAAACAGGGCGGCGGTTTTCAGCAACAGGATCTCTTCATCCGAACAGCCTTCCGCCCATCCGATCAATTCCACTTCAGTCACCACATCTACGGTATGCTTCACATTATGATAATACAGATAGGAAGGAAGCTCTTTCTCAAGCTTATCCAGTATCACTTCCTGTATATCGGTAAACTGGATCAGTCCGAATTTTATAAAGAACTGCTTGTTGGGAGTGATTCCGTCTTCGTTTTCAGAAAATTCCGGCCTCAGCCCCTTAACTGTAAACATATCCAGATCGCCTTTGTACTTTACCGGCATTTTTCCGTAATATTCACACACAAAGAACTCCTTAACCAGCTCATAGGTAAATACCGATATCAGAACCTCCCCGGGCACACCGGCCGACTGGAGCCGCGTGGCAGTATTGACGGTATCCCCTTTGATGTCATAACTGATTTTCGATTTGCCTAAAGCCTGAGCCGTGACCGGCCCTGTGTGCACTCCCAGCTGCAGCTGCCAGTAATTCTTGCCCTTACTGGATCGCCTTTCCCGGTGCATTTGTAAATAGTGCTGCATCTCCAGGGCAGCCATCACCACATCTATGGGGTTGGTAATATTCTTCTGAGGAATACCTCCGGCACACATGTAGGCATCTCCAATGGTCTTTATCTTCTCAATGTTATATTTGGATACAATATGATCGAAATGGAAAAATATCTCGTCCAACTCATCCATCATGGCTTCCGAATCCTGTGCTCCGGCAATCCTGCTGAATCCCTGAATGCTTGCAAACAGCACCGTGGCCATTTCAAACTTCAGGGAGCGGGTTTTTTCAAGGCTTCTCAAACCTCTGGCAATCTCATCTGTTGAAAGCGATTCAAGCAAAGCTTTGTGTTTTTCATTCTGCCGCCTCAGTTTTTCATTCTCCTTCTGAAGCTTCTTGATCACGTCCTCCAGTTCCTGGTTTTGCTTGGCAAGTTTCTTTATTCTCTTAATCAGTTCCTCGTCTTGTCGGATATCCATAAATATTCGTTTTCCGTAAAAGTAAAAATTTTTATCCACAGAATTTTTTTCTGCAGAAAGACAAAAAGAATTGCAGATTCTCCGGTCAGATATTTACTTTGAATACAGTTTCAGAAAAAACCATGCTGGTTAAAACAAAAGGCATTGTCCTGCACCATATCAAATACAGCGACTCACGTCTTATCGCTCAGATATATACCGAGTTGCACGGAAGGCAATCGTTCCTGATAAGGAATCCCCACGGGAAAAAAACATCCTTAACCACCGGTCTGCTGCAACCCCTGTTCATGATTGAAATGGAGGCATACCATAAAACCTCACGTGAAATACAGCACCTGAAGGAACTGAAACCCCTGATCATCTTCCAGTCCATTCCTTACGACATCAGAAAAAGTGCCGTGGCATTATTTCTGGGAGAAATTTTATACCGCACCCTGCGGGAAGAAGAACCCAACCCTCCCCTGTTCGAATTTCTGCAGAACAGCATTCATTATTTCGACCTGATCCGGGAAAAGTTTCTGTGGTTCCACCTGATATTCCTGGTGCATTACACGCGCTTCCTGGGTTTCTTCCCAAATAACAATTATTCCCGAACCAGGACATACTTCGACCTGAGAGAAGGTTCTTTTACAGAATCCCCTCCCGCTCATCCCCATCATTTACAACCTGACGAAAGCCGCCTGCTGAACGACCTGCTGCTGTCTTCCCTGCACAAACCGTTCGATCCTGGTCGGAACGGTCATTTCCGGAAATACATGCTGGAACAGTTACTGACTTATTACCGCTTACATATAGAAGGCATGGGGGAAATACGTTCCGCTCAAATAATGCAGGAACTCTTCCATTAATCCCTGAAAAATACCGGTTCGTCAAAAAATACTGCTTCCAAACAATCTTCGTTGTAAATTTTACCCGTTATTTCAGGTTACCTGCTGCATGAACATTGCTTATCCTGCTGAAAAAGGTGCTGCTTTTGTTGACCGGTTGTATGCCCGGGCCAACGGATCCCATGTTATCGATCTGGCCAGGGAGTATCCGGCTTTTGAGCCCCCTGCCGCTCTGGTAAGGCAGGCCGTGGAACATACACAAACCAAAAGCAATCTGCGGGCTCCCTGCGAAGGGATCCTTCCCCTAAGGCAAACCATTGCCTCCCGCCTCAATCAAATGTATTCCCACTCATATAATCCGGAAACGGAAGTTACCATTACAGCCGGAGGAACCCAGGGAATGCATACCGCCATATCCGCCCTGGTGGAAGAAGGCGATGAAGTAATTGTGTTTGAACCCGCTCATGAAACTTATGTTCCCGCCATCCTTTCCAATGGAGGAAGACCTGCATACATTACCTTGAAAAAGTGCCATTTCCGTATCGACTGGGAAGAAGTGCAAAAAATGATCAACAGCCGCACCCGGCTGATTATAATCAACACTCCTCATAATCCCACCGGAACCATTCTTTCTTCTTTCGACATGGAAAGGCTGCAAAAGATCATACAGGGAACACGTATCCGGGTTATCAGCGATGAGGTTTTTGAACATCTTATCTACGAAGGCTTTGAACACCAGAGCGTGGCACGGTTCCCTTCCCTGGCTGAAAACAGCCTGATTGTATCTTCCTTCGGAAAAAGCTTCCATGTGTCGGGATGGAAAATCGGTTATTGTGCCGGCCCTTCTTCACTCACGGAAAAATTCAGGAGAAAGCAACAGTTTCAGATTCATTCTGCCACAGTTCCCTTCCAGTACGCCCTGAACGATTATCTGACCGGAGAATTTTCCCCGGCTACTGTGTCGCAGTTCTATGAAAACAAACGCAATTTTTTTATCGAACACCTTAAAAAAACCGGCTTCAAAATCATCAAACCGTCGGGAACTTTCTTTATACTTCTTGATTTTGAAGAGGTATCCAAACAGAAGGATACCGAATTCGCAGAAATTTTACTGGAAAAAAAAGGCATTCTGGTCCTGCCCCTTTCCGTCTTCCACCATGACCATTACAACCAGTTTTTGCTCCGCCTGTGTTTTGCCCGACCCGAAGAGCAACTGATAGAAGCCGCGGCAAAAATGTCGGATTAGATTATTGCCGGCAGGAACCGAATTATCAAATATTCCATACCTTTGCCCGGAAGACTAACCTGGATAAGAAAAGTTTTTTTATGCCTCTGATAAACTCCATTATATCCTGGTTGAACATCAAAAGGCATTACCAGATCGAACTCTTCCGTAAGTACCCCTTTGATGTTCAGAAGGAAGTATTACACAGGCTCCTGGCAAGGGCAAAAAATACGGAGTGGGGTAAAACTTACGGATACGAATCGATCAAAACCATCGAGGATTACCGTGAGAGGGTCCCGTTACAATATTACGAGGACATCAAACCCATGGTAGACCGTCTGCGGCAGGGGGAGGAAAATTTGCTCTGGCCCGGTGAAATAAAATGGTTTGCCCGCTCGTCGGGAACCACAAACGATAAAAGCAAATATATTCCGGTAAGCAAGGAAGCACTGGAAGAATGCCATTTCCGCGGAGGAAAGGACATTATTGCGATTCATGCACAAAATTATCCCGAAACTTCTATTATGCAGGGGAAAGCACTCGCCCTGGGAGGAAGCCGCCGGATCAATAATTTCAGCAACCAGTCATTTTACGGCGACCTTTCCGCCATCCTGATCCAGAACCTCCCTTTCTGGGTTAGCTTTATCAAAACACCCAGTGATGACATCGCCCTGCTTGAAGAATGGGAAGAAAAACTTGAAAAAATATACCACACTACCCTCCATGAAAATGTTACCAACCTGGCGGGAGTGCCTTCGTGGACACTGGTTCTTCTGAAATATATGCTCGAAAAAAGCGGCAAAAAGAATATCCTGGAAATCTGGCCCAACCTGGAACTTTTTACACACGGCGGCGTAAGTTTCATTCCTTACAGGAAACAGTTTGAAATGCTGATCCCTTCCCCGGATATGAAATATATGGAAACATACAACGCTTCCGAAGGATTCTTTGGCATACAGGACGACCTGAACGACAATTCCATGCTGCTGATGCTCGATTATGGAATATTTTATGAATTCATTCCCATGGAAAACCTGTCGGATGAAAATCCTCCTGCAAAACACATCGGAGAGGTCGAAACCGGCCGGAATTACGCCATGGTGATCTCCACCAATTCAGGCCTGTGGCGATATATAATCGGCGACACTGTGGTATTTACTTCCCTGTTCCCGCATAAAATAAAAATTTCAGGTCGTACCAAACATTTTATCAATGCCTTCGGAGAAGAACTCATGATCGATAATGCAGAAAAAGCGCTGCATATCGCCTGTGAAAAAGCCGCAGCCATGATAAAGGAATACTCTGCCTGCCCAATTTATATGACCAATGATACCAAAGGAGCGCACGAATGGGTCATCGAATTTGAAAAAGAACCTGAAAACCTTGCCTATTTCTCCGAATTGCTCGACCATGCCCTCATGTCGCTTAACTCCGATTACGAGGCAAAACGATACAAAAACATTACCCTCGACCCGCCCCTGGTACACTCGGTAAAACATGGGGTGTTCTATGAATGGTTCAATAAACGGGGCAAGCTGGGCGGACAAAACAAAGTCCCCCGGCTTTCCAACTCCAGAAAATATGTGGAAGAACTGCTGGATATTCACCGGAAACTGGCCTGATACTCCTCTTCCCTGATCGCGGAAAAGGGAGAACCGGCCAGTCCGGTTTGATACCGGTAAGGGATTTCAGCTTTCCCCCTCATCAAAAAAAGAACCGGAACGGTTCATGCCAATTAAGATAAATCAGTTATATTTATTGTCTGCCGGAAACAGAACCCCGCCAACCGGGTGTTTTTTGCAGATTGCCTGAAAATAAAAACTTTCTGAATATGCACATCGCCATTGCAGGAAACATCGGCTCGGGGAAAACCACCCTGGCCGGCTTGCTTTCAAAACACTATGGATGGGAAGCCCATTATGAGGATGTGGACGACAATCCGTACCTGAATGATTTCTACGAAGACATGCAACGATGGTCGTTCAACCTGCAGATATATTTTCTTAACAGCCGGTTCAGCCAGATCGTTGAGATCAGAAAAAGCGGGAAAGCGGTGATCCAGGACCGGACCATCTATGAAGATGCCTACATCTTTGCCCCCAACCTTCATTCCATGGGTCTCATGTCCACCCGCGATTTCGAGAATTATTTCACCCTGTTCAACCTCATGAGTTCTCTCATCCAGCCGCCCGATCTGATTCTATACCTCAGGGCATCGGTACCCACCCTGGTGAACCAGATCCAGAAACGGGGCAGAAAATACGAAAACAATATCCGGCTGGATTACCTGAAAAGGCTGAACGAAAGATACGAAGCGTGGGCCGAGTCGTATAACCTGGGAAAAATGCTGGTGATCCCGGCCGACGATTACGACTTTCCCAGTAATCCAGAACATCTCAGAGCCATTATCGATAAAATTAACGCCGAACTGCACGGTTTGTTCTGATTTTGCACCGGGGTCCCAACCTTTTTGCTGGTTTTTTCGTCTAATACGTGTAAAAAGGTTATTTCTATGAGAATACATTTGCCCCTGCTATTATTGATTCCCGGCATGTTGTTTCTTTCCTGCACCAAGGAAGAATGGACCAGGCCGGTGAAGGTGGCATTCTCCTTCTCCATGGATGGAATGGAAAGCACATCAGGTAAAAAGAGTCAAACTTACCTTGAGTTTCATGAAGGAAAAATGAACATCAGCCAGATTTCCTTTGAAGGATACCGGGAAACAGGGCCTAATGTTTTTTTTGATTCCGATTTCGAGTCACCCGTACTGGCCGATCTGGCCACAGTTTCTTCCGAACCTCCGGTGGTTTTCGATATCCCACAGGGGATTTATGACCATATCAACATCACCCTGGAACTGGATGCCGAAAAACAACCTTTCAGCCTGGAACTACGGGGAGTCTATCACAGCCCCAACCCCCACAAAGGGGATATCCCGGTGATCTTTACCCTGGATTTACCCGAAAAAATAGAAGTGAACCCACGGCCATCTGCCGAAACCGGGGAAATCGCTTTCGTTAAAGACCGGCACAATGAAATCCGGATACACCTCCATACGGGAATCCTGTTCCAACTGATTTATTCGGCTATGCTGGAATCTGCAGATGTCTCGGGCACTGAAGAAAACCCATGCATTGTTATTTCCGGAGTGGAAAATGAAAATATTTACCTTCTGATCATGAACAGGCTTGAGAAGGCAACAGAAGGAATACTGATGCATTGACAATAAATTGGGAATCAGAAAGTACACAACGGAAGAGCTTGTTCAGGGGTGTCTGGAAAACAAGCGTGAATTCCAGCGTATGTTATATGACCAATACGCTCCTGTGATGTATGGCATATGTCTGCAATATGCAGGTGACCGGGAACAGGCAAAGGATATCCTGCAGAACGGTTTTATCAAGGTATTCCGGAACCTTCACCAGTATGAAGGAAAAGGATCTCTGGAAGGCTGGATCAGAAGGGTGATTACCAATACGGCCATCGATCACTTCAAAACACAGAAAAAAATCCACTTCATTCTGGATGAGGAAACCCAAACAGAAAAAGGATATGTGGAGGAAGACATTATTTCGCAACTGCAGGCAGGACATTTGCTGGAATGTGTCAGCCGGCTGCCCGAAGGGGCCCGGATCATCTTTAACCTGCACACCCTGGAAGGCTATAACCACCAGGAAATATCTGAAAAACTGAATATTTCTGTCGGAACATCAAAATCGCAGCTTAACCGGGCGAAAACCCTGCTGAAAAAATGGATTTCTGCTGAACTGAAATGAAAATGAAAATACCCATCACCGATTTCTGGAGAGATAAAATGCGGCATTTCAGGGCATTGCCTCCCGATGATGCCTGGAAATCCATTGAATTCCAGATGGATCTGGATGAGGTATGGACCCGGATCGAAAACCGGCTGGATATCGAAGAAGTTTGGGAAAAACTGGAACCCGCCCTGGAATCAGAACCAAAAAAAAGAATCCCTCCCGTCTATTACCTGGTGGCTGCTTCCCTGGCCCTGTTGATTGGAATGTTCCTTCTTATGCCGGGAAAAAAACAGATCCGGCAAATGGCAGAGCAATCAGCAGTCAAAACTTTCCCTGATTATCAACAGGTTATGGAAGAGCCTGAAAAAAACATAGAAACATCCGGAACGGAGACCTCCGAACAAGCCCTGCAAAAAGCCACCATACGGCAGATTTCCACGGCTCCTATCGATCTTTCACAGGAATCAACTGCTGTTGAAAGGAATGAATCCACTGCCCATCAACTGGCAGAAGTCCCTGCTGTCTCATCCTCAGCACCCGCCCCTCTCACCCCCCGGCACGCATACCTTCCGCCTTCCGATATTCTGCCGGCAGAAATGTCCCGCATTGCTGAAACTCCCGATCCCTCTGTTGGCACAGAAAAACACCACCCCTGGAAAGTTGGGATATCCACCCACATCAATAACCACTGGTTGCTGAATGAAACTACCTACGGAGGATTTGCTCCTGACAACCTAACCACCTCCCTCCCGGAATTCGGTATGTCTTTTCAGTTCACTTTGAGCAGAGACATCCATCCCCGGTGGGGACTGAGGGTGGAATCGGAATGGCTTGATCAGGGAGGACAATCGTACAGGCAATATATACACGGACACTACTTGAAAAAAAGCATTCACCTGCAATATTTCACCTTACAAACCTTATTGTTGAAACACCAGCCCGGCACAAATACCGTCCTTCCCGGAAGGGGGAGTCTGATCATGGGAATGTACGGAAGTTTTCTCTATGAAGCCCGTGAAGAAGTGGAACGCTACCCGGCCACCGACCTGCATTCCGTTTACCGTAATTTTGATTATGGAATCATTCTGGGTTACGAACACCCCATCAACCTGTCTCAAAAGATTGGGTTGACCCCCGGGATCAGGATCCATTATGGAATTCCCAATGTATTCAGAGGAAACGACATCATACCGGGATATCTTCTGCGAACCAACCGGGCTTCTTTCCGGTTTCAACTGGGTTTCAGTTACCAATTCTGAAAATATGAAGAAATCAGTCCACCATTCCAACCCTGCACTTCATTTTATCGTCTATCTGATGTAAACCGGAACCAAAAGAAAAGAAAGGAGAACCATTATGAAAAAGAAATATGTGACGCATATATTGCTATTCGCCCTGATGACCCTCGTCATCTTTACAGGCTGTAAAAAGGACGAAATGGAACAGGGAAATCTCTGGCTTTACCTCACCGATGCCCCCATTGACATGGAAGGGCTGGAAGGGGTATATATCACCTTTACGGGAATCAGCTACCAGGTGGAAGGTGAAAGCTGGCAATCGATGGAAGATTTCAACGGACCGGTGATTTTCAACCTGCTCGAACTCACCGGAGGAGAAACCGCCCTGATGGGAAATTTTGAAGTGCCCGCCGGACATTATACCGGCCTGCGCTTCCACCTGGATGCCACCCAGTGGGGAATGGGACCTGTTAATAATCCGGGGTGCTTTTTAAAATATGAAAACGATTCTATCCCTCTGTTTGTCCCCAGTGGAGAACAAACCGGCTACAAAGCGGTGGGACAATTTACGGTACCTGCCAACGGAAGTGTCGATATTACGGCAGATTTTGATGCCCGTAAGTCTGTGGTAAAGGCAGGTATGTCAGGATTGTACCTCCTCAAACCCACCATTCGCATTACGGTGAATAACCAGGCCGGCGCTATTGAAGGGAAAATACTGAACATGCCTGAAAACGGATCGGTTGTGGTGTATGCCTATGAAAGCGATACCTACACCGAAGAAGAAGCCGGCGACCCGGAAGAAGGTGAATCAAGATTCCCGGGAGCTGTAACAAGCTATAAGGCAGAGGAAACCGGCGATTTTATACTGAGCTACCTGGCCCCCGGAAGCTATGACCTGGTAGTAGGACTGTACGAGGAAGATTCATTTGTAAGTGTTAATAAAGTGGAAGAGGACATTGAAGTCGTCAGCGGGGAAACCACTCTGCACGATATAGAGCTCAACCCCTGAACAGGGATGTTGTTTTTCTGATTCCGGAAAGAGGCGGGCATCCCCCGCCTTTTTCTTTCTCAGGCAGGTAAACGGATCTTTTGTCTGACATCTTCCCAGTGCTCTTCCTCCATTTTTGTTCCCACCTGCTCAATGATTTTCGAAGCCAGCATGGCCCCAATGGCACCACAACGGGTTAAAGACAGACCCTGTACCAGGCCATACAAGAAACCGGAAGCATACAGGTCCCCGGCTCCGGTAGTATCGATCACCCGGGCTTCGGTAATTCCGATCCGGATGTTCTCCTTCCCTGAACGAATCACCGAACCATGCGGCCCCATTTTAATAACCGCCAGCTCACAGCGGGCCGCCAGCCATTCGGCGGTTTCGGCAGCCGTTCCTCCGGTCAGTGCCATGGCTTCTTCTTCGTTGGCAAAAACCATATCCACCCCGCTGTTTATTAAATCCTGCAAAAACTCCCGGTTGGCTTCCACCACATTGTAACTGGCCAGATCGATGCAGGTCTTCAATCCCTTTTCCCGGCTAACATGCACCACCTCCTCCACCAGAGCATAATTCTGCACCAGGTACCCTTCCAGGTATAACAAATCGTATCCTTCAAAATATTTTGGCCGGATGTCCGCAGCTTTCAAGTCGACTGCCGATCCCAGAAAAGTGGCAAAGGTCCGTTCCGAATCGGGAGTAACCAGCACTACGGCACGGCCTGTTTCCTGACTACCTTCCAAAAGAACGGTACGAATACCGTGTATCCCCATATCTTTTCTGAAAAATTCACCATAGGTGTCGCGACCCGTACAACCGATATACCCGGTTTCCACCCCGAGCCTGGCCAGTCCGTGAATGGTGTTGGCCGCCGATCCGCCGGAAGCCATGGTTATGTCCATCCCCTTGGCCGCCCTGAGTATCCTGGCCGATAATTCACGGTCAACCAGCTGCATGCTCGCTTTTGGAATACCGAATTCTTCAAGCAACAATTCATCTTCCAGCCTGATCAAAATATCCACCAGGGCATTCCCAATACCAATGATCTTTTTCATAAGTTCTGCTTTTTACTGTTTCCTCCCACCTTGCAACCTCAAAAAACAACCTGAAAAATGCAAATATAGGGTTTATTCAGGGGAATACTCCTTTATGAAGGGTATAGACACCATCCAAAAAAATGACGACCTTCTGCATTCTCAGCAAAGCAGACAAAGGGGGCACATAACAGGAATTTTTGGAAAAACTGTTGCTTTATTTGGGCAAACCTATTATTTTTGCCACGCACAAAATTCCTCAGTAGCTCAGTTGGTTAGAGCATCTGACTGTTAATCAGAGGGTCGCTGGTTCGAGTCCAGCCTGGGGAGCAAATTCAAACGCCGGCATTACCTTCCGGCGTTTTTTCATATAGCCGGGCGGAAATTTTTACTCGCCTTTTTTCGGTTCAAACGGATCGCCGAAAAATTCCTTCCAGAAATTTCTTTTTCTTTTTTTCTTCTTCTTTTCCAGTTGCTCATCCAGTACCTGATCCCAGTATGCTTCATCAAACTCTTCCTCTTCTTCTTCCAGTTCCCATTCGTACACCGGCCTTTGAGGGCCTTCCTTCCTGAAATAAATGGCCAGGACCCATCCGGCCACCGCTCCCAGTAAATGCGATTCCCAGGATATTCCACTTTCCAGGGGAAAGATCCCCCATACCATCCCGCCGTACAGAAAGATCACCAGCAGTGAGATGGCCATCAGGGGAACATACCGGCGAATGATCCCGCTGAAGAACAGAAACGAAGCCATGCCGTATATCAAGCCCGATGCACCGATGTGCCAGGCAGAACGACCCGCAGCCCACACCCAGATCCCTGTGAACAAATAAGTCATTACCAGCACCTTCCCGGCCAGATCAGAATAAAAATAGAAAATCCCGGCCCCCAGCACAAGAATAGGTATGCTATTGTTAATCAGATGATTCCAGTTGCCATGTATCAGGGGGGAAGTCAGAATACCCGGCAATCCTTCTGCCCGGCGGGGGAATATACCCAGCCATACCAGATCAAGTTCGAGGGTGGTGTTCACCAGGTGGATCACCCAGATCAGCAGAACAAACAGGCCCGGAATGATCAGGCTGTAAAGAAATTTCTTCTTCTGTATTTCCATATACCGTTTCGTTGATTTGAAAACGGAATACCTGACGCAATTATTCCTCCAGGTGAAGGGATACCAGATACCCTCCATGCTTTCTTATATTGAACACCGTACCGTCGGAAAAGATCAGGTACTGTCCCCGGATACCTTCCAGTACGCCCCGGTAAACAGGCGTTTTGTCCAGATTCAGGCTTTTAACCTTTTCTGGATACCTGTTTACCGGATACTGAATTTCCTCGATCCGGTCATCCACGGTAAGAAAGGATTCGTAACGGGGAATAAGGTACTGCGCCGCACGGTCTTTTTCTCTGACCAGATCCACCGTTTCATCACGGACATCCCTGAGCATATCCCGCCAGTTGGTCTTGTCGGAAAAATACCTCTTCAGCTCCACTTCTATCAGTCCGGCTGTGTACCGGTCGGGTGTGCGTGCCAGCCTGATGGCCTTCCAGGCCCCCTGGTCAATCCAGCGGCCGGGTATCTGCGTATGCCGGGTTACCCCCACCTTTACCCCGCTGACCAGGGCCAGGTAAACAAAATGATCGATCAGGCAGTGTTCCTTTGACCACTCCATGTCCCGGGAAATGCCTTCATGGGCCCGGCAAAGCTCAGGTTTCAAAACACAGGCATCGGTTTCAGGAGCACTCAGAAAACATGGATAACAGTACCCCTGGGCAAAGCTGGTTTTCGTTTTTCTCCCGCAACGGATGCAATAAATCTCTCCGTAATACTTCAACTCAATTTCACGCCCCGGCCACCCATCCATATCCAGCAGCCACTCTCCCACCGGAAGCCGGTACTTCACAGGCAACGAACAGCCGCCTCCGTCACGCAGCAGTTCCCCCTGCATTTTTCTCAATATTCCCTTCCATTCCATAAATAACGCATGGATTCCCCCAAAAATATAACAAACTACACAGATTATGAAAATTTTATTAAACTCATTATCAATTTGTTATTACTTTATCATGAATATTTTTTTAAATTTTCAGTACTATGTATTGCATGGTACTAATA
>DSCJ01000012.1 GCA_011049175.1 Bacteroidota bacterium
GCGATCAAATCAAAGAAAGCGAGAAGGTTAAATTATGGTTCTGGCTGTCATTAAGTGTTGTAAATGCACTTGCTGAATTGAAAAAATTAAAAATGGGCACACCATATATTAGTACATAGCCAATTCCAGATCTTGATCCATTCGATGCTACACAGTTTTTTCATGGGTCGGTTCACAAATTTTTCAATGCTCCAGGTTATCTCACCAGTTCCAGGAACTGATCTTCCAGGCTTTTCTTCCTGGTTTCCAGTCTGGACAGCAGGAAACCTTTTTTATGGGCAAATGCATTCAGGTCGGCTGGTGTATGGGGAGCGCGCAGAATAAGGTGAAGCATTCCCGCCCTGATTTCCGTATGACTGACCATTTCATCCCTGATCAGTGCTTCTCTCAGTTCATCACAGCGCGCACACTCAACAATGACCAGTGATTCGCCTCCCAGGAGCTCTTCCACCCGGCCGGAGGCTATGAGTTTCCCCATTTTCAACACCGCCACATGGGTACACACTTTTTCCACCTCATCGAGAATATGGCTTGCCAGGAGAATGGTCTTTCCCCGTTTCCCCTCTTCCGTGATTATTTTCCTCACTTCCGCAATACCCTCGGGATCAAGTCCGTTGGTAGGCTCATCCAGGACCAGAACTTCCGGATCGCCCAATAACACAGAAGCGAGGCCCATTCTTTGTTTCATACCCAGCGACAGAGTATCAAAACGGCTGTGTTTGCGGGTAAGCAGATTGGTAATTCCCAGTACGCGGGTAATATCGGCTTCATCCACTTCCCTTATGCGGGCTACCAGCTGCAGATTCTGGTACAGGGTAAGGTAAGGATAGAAATAGGGGATTTCGATCAGTGAACCGATTCTTCGGTTCACTTCAGAGCCCCTGAAACCGCCAAACCAGGAAAACCGGCCGCTTCCCGCAGGCAACAATCCCATGATCATGGAAAGGGTCGTGGTTTTCCCGCTGCCGTTGGGCCCGAGAATACCAAAAATGTTACCCTTTTCCACAAGAAGGTCCAGATTATCTACGGCACGCAGGCGGCCGTAATCTTTAGTAAGTTGCTCAATGCGAAGGATTTCTTCCATAAAGTCTTAATTCCCCATTTCCGAGAAGAACTTGATCCGCATAAGGCGGATATCTTCCTCGGTGTATTCATCTTCCCCCAGTTCCGCCAGCGCTTCCTCCACCGATTCGCTTTCGGCTTCTTCACGGAAATATGTATAGATATCTTCCTGATGTTCTTCGTCGAGCACTTCGTTAATATAATAATCCAGATTCAGGCGGGTTCCCGATTGAACGATGGATTCTATTTCCTGCAGAAGTTCCCTCATTTCCAGATTTTTTGCACTGGCAATGTCTTCCAGGCTTATTTTACGGTCAATGCTCTGAATAATATACACTTTCAGCCCCGATTTATTAACCACCGATTTTACCACCATATCCTGCGGACGCTCGATTTCGTTCTCTTCCACGTATTTTTTGATCAGATCCACAAATTCCTGCCCGTAGCGCTGGGCTTTCCCCAGGCCCACACCTGTAATGTTCTGCATTTCTTCCAGGTTAACCGGGTATTGAATGGCCATATCTTCCAGCGAAGGATCCATGAATATCACGAAGGGAGGCAAATTCCTTTCACGGGCAATTTTCTTTCGCAGGTCTTTCAGGATGCTGAACAGTTCTTCGTCAACAGCCCCCGTACGGCCTGATGTGGCGGCAGTTTCCTCTTCACTCTCTTCCCCGTAGTCATGATCCTGAGTAATCATGAAGGAATGCGGATGATCCAGGAATTTTAGTCCTTCGGGGGTAATCTTGAGCAAACCGTAATTTTCAATATCCTTGGTAATAAAGCGGGCAATCATGGCCTGCCTGATTACGGCATTCCAGAATTTCACGTCCCTGTCGCCTCCCGACCCGAACATCTCCAGCCTGTGGTGTCCGTATGATTTGATGGCCGAAGTGGTGTTCCCGGCCAGAATATTGGCAATATGTTCGGCTTTGAATTTTTCTTTTACCTCCAGAATCACTTCCAGCACCTTCTCCACATATTCCTGTCCTTCAAAGCTCGTCTTGGGGTGCAAGCAATTGTCACACGACTGGCAGTTGTCTTCCCTGTATTCTTCACCAAAATAATGCAAAAGCAGTTTACGCCGGCACACCGACGATTCGGCATAAGAAGCCGTTTCCAGAAGCAATTGTTTCCCTATTTCCTGTTCGGCCAGGGGCTTGCCCTGCATGAATTTTTCAAGTTTCTGAATATCCTTGTAGCTGTAAAAAGTAAGGCACCGCCCCTCACCTCCATCCCGGCCAGCCCGGCCGGTTTCCTGATAATACCCTTCCAGGCTTTTCGGAATGTCGTAGTGGATCACAAAACGTACATCGGGTTTATCGATGCCCATTCCGAAAGCGATGGTTGCCACGATTACATCCACTTCTTCCATAAGGAATTTGTCCTGGTTCTCGGTGCGGGTGGCCGAATCCATTCCGGCATGGTATGGCAGGGCCTTGATGCCGTTCACCTGCAGGGTTTCGGCCATTTCCTCCACCTTTTTACGGCTCAGGCAATAAATAATCCCCGATTTACCGGGGTTGTTCTTGATGAACCGGATGATCTCGCGGGTGGCATTTTTCTTGGGCCTGATTTCATAATACAGATTTGGCCGGTTGAATGAGGATTTAAATACGTTGGCATCGAGAATTCCCAGGTTTTTCTGGATATCATGTTGTACCTTGGGGGTAGCGGTGGCTGTTAGCGCAATGATGGGGGCTCGCCCAATCTCGTTGATAATGGGTCGTATACGTCGGTATTCCGGACGGAAATCATGCCCCCATTCCGATATGCAATGGGCTTCATCCACAGCATAAAAAGAAATCGTCACATTCTTCAGGAAATCGATATTCTCCTGCTTGGTCAATGATTCAGGAGCCACATACAGCAGGCGGGTAATCCCGTTAAGGATGTCCTCTTTTACTCTGGCAACAGCGCTTTTCGAAAGAGAAGAATTCAGAAAGTGTGCCACCCCGTCGTCAGTGGAAAAACTGCGCATGGCATCCACCTGGTTTTTCATCAGGGCGATGAGGGGAGAAATAACAATGGCTGTTCC
The DNA here is from genome assembly GCA_011049175.1 of Bacteroidota bacterium. GTDB lineage: Bacteria > Bacteroidota > Bacteroidia > Bacteroidales > VadinHA17 > HyVt-105. The sequence goes on from DSCJ01000012.1 coordinate 3,101, forward strand.
GGGTAAAATCATCGACGGAAGCTGATAACACAGCGATTTCCCTCCGCCGGTAGGCATTAGCACGAAAGTATCATTTCCTGCCAGTACATTTCGAATAATGGTTTCCTGATTTCCCTTAAAAGTGCTGAATCCGAAGTATTTCTTCAGGTAACTGGTTAACGATATGTCAACGCCGATACTCATTTCTTTGATCCCTCCAACTCTTGATGATATCAAACTGTTTTGTTATCCAACTGCAAAAAAGGTGGGGGACAATAAAACCAATGACACGTAAGTTGATCATCTATTTAAATGTAGCAATTATTTTCCTGATATGATAACATTCGGGCTACTAATTACCACTGTTATTTTCCTCTTTTTAAAAAAGACACCAAAAATAATCATTTTTTGTATTTCTGCATATTAAAAACATCAACATTTTCATAAATTTACCGGCTAATTCTGAAAATCCACTGCATATCCGCCACGTTTTATGGCCAAAAGGGATTCCAAAGCAGAAATGTCATTCCTGGAGCATCTGGAAGAGTTGCGCTGGCATTTAATCCGGTCGTTTGCAGCCATCCTGATTCTTGCCATAGTAGCCTTCATTTTCAATGAAATTGTTTTCGATGTCATCATTCTGGCTCCGAAAAATCCGGATTTTTTTACCAACCGCATGCTGTGTGCACTGGGTCATGTGGTAAACGTTCCCGCCCTTTGTATCAATTCCCGTCCTTTCCAAATCATTAACATCAATATGGCCGGACAGTTCAGCACCCACATCATGGTATCGGTCATTGCCGGAATTATTGCAGCATTTCCCTATATTTTTTATGAATTCTGGATGTTTTTCAAGCCGGCCCTTTACGAGAAGGAGAAATCGGTGGCCCGCGGGGCGGTATTCTACAGCTCCACATTGTTTGCTCTGGGTGTTTTGTTCGGGTATTATGTAATCGTTCCCCTTTCCGTTCATTTTCTGGGTTCATACAGTGTAAGTGCGGAAGTGGAGAATCAGATCAACCTGATTTCCTACATTTCCACGGTAAGCTCGGTGACACTGGCCAGCGGACTCATTTTCGAATTACCGGTGCTGGTCTTTTTCCTTACCAAAGTGGGGCTGGTCACCCCGGAATTTCTGAAACGATACCGCAGACACGCCATCATTCTGATCCTGGTTCTGGCAGCCATCATTACCCCTCCCGATGTATTCAGCCAGATACTGGTCTGTTTCCCCCTGATTTTCCTGTATGAGATCGGTATCAATATCTCCCGGCGGGTGCTCAGGAGAGAAGAGGCCCGCATGAAAGAAAATGAAGAAGCCTGATGGAACAGAACAGTAGTTTGTCAATACCAATTTCCGTTGTATATTCGCATGCATGAAGCTCAGGACTGAGAACCTGGTAAAACGGTACCGCTCACGTATCGTGGTTAAAAATGTTTCCCTTGATGTGGAGCAAGGAGAAATTGTGGGATTGCTGGGACCCAACGGAGCCGGAAAAACCACTTCCTTTTATATGATTGTGGGACTGATATCCCCCAACAGCGGCAGGATTTTTCTTGATGAAGAAGACATCACACGCCTGCCCGTTTACAAAAGGGCACAGAAAGGAATAGGGTATCTTTCCCAGGAAGCATCGGTTTTCAGAAGATTAAGTGTGGAAGACAACATCCGGGCCGTGTTGGAAATGAGCCAGGTTCCGAAGGAGGAACATGAAGAACGGCTGGAATCGCTGCTCGACGAGTTCGGGTTGCAAAAGATCAGGAAAAGCCTGGGAATTCAATTATCAGGAGGAGAACGCCGCCGCACGGAAATTGCACGGGCCCTGGCTATCAAGCCGAATTTTATTCTGCTGGATGAACCTTTTGCCGGAGTAGACCCAATCGCGGTGGAAGATATTCAATACATCGTTTCCAAGCTCAAGGACAAAAACATCGGCATTCTGATCACCGATCACAACGTTCACGAAACCCTTTCCATCACCGACCGTTCCTACCTGCTTTTCGAGGGAGAGATCATGAAATCAGGCACTTCCGAAGACCTGGCAGAAGATCCCCAGGTACGAAAGGTATACCTGGGTGAAAAATTTGAATTGAGGCGCTGATATTTGGCATTCAGGCAAATCCACTCTGCAGGCTATGGCCCGGCTGCTAAAAAAGGTGGGAACCAGCAACCATATTTTTCCGGAACATATTCCATATCGGCCGCATTGATTTTCCTAAACAAAGATGCCGGGAATTGTGTTCTGTATCAAGAAAATTCACATCAATTACACACCGATTCCGAATGGCTCCCCGAAAAAACAATCGGCAAAGTACAACAGATAATCAGGCACTTTGTTGGGTTTTTCCTTTAATGCTTGATCTATTTTTTTGTATCTTTGCAGCACATTTGCGGATGTGGCGTAATTGGTAGCCGCGCAAGATTTAGGATCTTGTGCCTTCGGGCGTGGGGGTTCGAGTCCCTTCATCCGCACGGTTGTGGAAACCGCTTCGGCTTTCCGCCTGTACGGAAAGTTAGGCGGTTTTTTCGATCAAAATAAAAGGAACAAAAAAAACAGGTACTTGATGAACATTACAAAAGAAAACAAGGATGCTCTGAATGCCACCCTGACGGTCAGAGTGGAAAAGGAAGATTATGAAGAACGGGTGGAAAAGGTATTGAGGGATTACCGGAAAAAAGCCAGGATGGATGGGTTCCGTCCCGGCATGGTGCCCATGGGGCTGATCAGGAAAATGTATCGCAAACCCGTACTGGTGGATGAAATTAACCAGGTGGTTTCGGAAGCCATCAACAAGTACCTTATGGAAGAAAACATACAGATCCTGGGGGAACCGCTGCCTTCTGAAGATAAACAATCCGAACCTGACTGGGATCATCAGGATCATTTCGAATTTTCCTTTGATCTGGGTCTGGCCCCCGAATTTGAACTGAATATCGGTCCGAAAATCAAGGTCCCTTTTTATGAGATAAAGATTGACAAAAAAATGACCGATCATTACCTGGAAGACATTACCCGTCGTTTTGGCCAATTTGTTCCGGAAGAATCGGTATCCGACGAATCCATGCTGAAAGTGACCCTGCAGCAGGCCAACGAAAAGGGATCTGCCGAAGAAAACGGGATTTCTGCCAGTGATGTGTCGGTGTCAGTAAAAATGCTGAAGGATAAAGAAACCGCCGGAAATCTGAAAGGAAAAAAGAAAGGGCACACCGTGCTGATCGACATTCATAAAGCTTTTGAAAATGAAGCGGATATCAGCTCGATGCTGAACATCGGCAAGAACGATGTGAAAAACCTCCAACCCCATTTCCTGCTCACCGTTGACGAAATTAATAAATTCGAACACGCTCCGGTAAATCAGGAGCTTTTTGACAAGGTATACGGAGAGAATGTGGTTGGCTCGGAAAAAGAATTCAGGGAAAAACTGGAAGAAGAAATCAGCAAACGGCTGGAACATGAAAGCAAATACCGGTTCCGGATTGATGCCGGGGATGTTATGGTGGAAAAGGCGGGAATTGATCTGCCGTCGGATTTCCTGAAACGCTGGCTGCTGGCCATTAATAAAGACAAGTTTTCACCCGAGGAAATAGAACGTGATTTCGGCCGTTTTGAAAAAGACCTGAAATGGCAATTGATACGGAACAGGATCGTTAAAGACCAGGATATCCATGTAACCGACGATGAGATCCTGGAAGTGGCCATGCAATATACCCGGTCACAATTCCAGCAGTACGGGTTGGGATATCTTCCTGACAATGAAATAGAAACATATGCCAGGGACATCATGAAAAAAGAAGACGACCGGAAAAAATTCATGGACCGTAAACTGGATGATAAGGTTTTTGCCTATCTGCTGGAAACTGTGAAGCTCGACCGCAAAAAGGTCACTTCAGAGGAATTCAATCAATTGTTCGAAGAAAACATAGATTAATCATGGTTTAATATTCACAACATGGACAGAAACAATGAATTCCGTAAATATGCCGTGGGGCATCTCGGACTGAACGGATTGAGGCTCGATCAGTATGCCTCTTTCTATAACAATTACATCTCACCCACCATCATCGAAGAACGGCAGCTGAACATTGCTACCATGGATGTATTTTCCAGGCTGATGATGGACAGGATCATTTTCCTGGGGCTTCCCATTGACGACTATGTGGCCAACATTATTCAGGCACAGTTGCTTTATCTTGAATCGGCCGATCCGGCAAAAGATGTACAGATCTATTTCAACAGTCCCGGCGGAACAGTACATGCCGGTCTGGGTATCTATGACACCATGCAGATCATCACCCCCGATGTGGCCACCACATGCACAGGCATGGCAGCTTCCATGGGAGCCATTCTGCTGGCTGCTGGAACCAAAGGAAAACGTTCGGCCCTGAAACATGCCCGGATTATGATCCACCAGCCCATGGGAGGTGTTCAGGGACAGGCTGTGGATATAGAAATCACGGCAAGGGAAATTCTGAAACTGAAAAAGGAACTGTATTCCATTCTGGCAGACCACACCGGCAATACGTATAAAAAAATTGAGAAAGATTCCGACCGCGACTTCTGGATGACTGCAGAAGAAGCAAAAAAATACGGAATGATTGACGAAGTATTATACAAAAGCAAAGCGGATAAAAAACCCAAAGATTTGTTTTAACTTAGGGTTTTAAACCGTTCTTTTGTATTATAATTATTTATCATGGACAAATGCTCATTTTGCGGGAGGGATAAAAAGGACACCAACCTGTTGATCGCAGGAATTTCGGGCCATATATGTGACCACTGTGTGGAGCAGGCATACCATATTGTTCAGGAAGAAACAAAGAAATCAAGCGATTTTGATGTATCCCAGGTAAAACTACTGAAGCCCAGGGAAATAAAAATATTCCTCGACCAGTATGTCATTGGACAGGAACAGGCAAAAAAGATCCTCTCGGTGGCTGTGTACAACCACTACAAAAGGCTGATACAGGGCAAGGACGACGACAACGAGGTTGAGATAGAAAAATCGAATATCATCCTGGTGGGAGAAACCGGCACAGGAAAAACCCTGCTGGCGCGTACCATTGCCCGCATGCTGCATGTACCTTTTACCATTGTGGATGCTACGGTACTCACAGAAGCCGGATATGTGGGCGAAGATATCGAAAGCCTGCTTATCCGCTTATTGCAGGCAGCCGATTACGATGTGAAAGCCGCCGAAAGAGGCATAGTATTTATCGACGAAATTGACAAGATCGCCCGGAAAAGCGACAATCCTTCCATTACAAGGGATGTGTCAGGTGAAGGAGTACAGCAGGGGCTGTTGAAACTGCTTGAAGGAAGTATCGTCAATGTACCGCCACAGGGCGGACGCAAGCATCCGGAACAAAAGTTTATCCCGGTGGATACCAAAAACATTCTGTTCATTTGCGGAGGAGCCTTCGACGGAATTGAGAAAAAAATCGGTCAGCGCCTGAATACAAAAGTTGTGGGATACAAGGCAACAAACAGCGATCAGGTCATTGACCGGGAAAACCTGCTGCAATACATCGCTCCCCAGGACCTGAAAGCCTACGGCATGATCCCCGAGATCATAGGTCGACTGCCCATTCTTACATACCTTCACCCGCTTGACAGGACCACGCTGAGAAGAATACTCACCGAACCGAAAAATTCCATCATCAAACAGTACATAAAGCTGTTCGATATGGACGGCATAAAACTGGAGTTTCAGGAAGAAGTTTTCGATTTTGTGGTAGACAAAGCCATTGAATTCAAGCTGGGAGCCAGGGGGCTCCGCTCCATTGTGGAATCGATTATTATCGACCTGATGTACGACCTGCCTTCAAAACATGAAAAGGAAGTTATTGTTAACCTGGATTATGCCCGGGAAAAAATCGAAAAGGTAAACCTGAACCGACTCAAGGTTGCCTGATAAAAAAAGCGGTCCCGCCCGGGACCGCTTTTTTTTACCCAATCTTCTTATCGCAGGAAACTGGGATGGCGAAAGCGAAGGGTTATCACCCTCGTTTCTCCGTCTTCCCGTGTGGACAGAGCCAGGGCATCACAACCACCCCAGGGATCTCCGTACCCGTAATCCAGCACACGGGTCATGCGGTCATCGGCTTCGAAACGAAGGGTGCCGCTTTTGATAAACCGGCATGCAGCATCGACCTCCAGGGGAGTCAGAATGGTGTGGGTATAAGATACTCCCTTGAAGCTGGTACCTGTGACCTGTCCGGTAATAAAATACACATCGTCCCATGGATTAAAGGTATCCTCCCCCGACACCCACTCGCGGGTTCTTGACACTTCGCGGAATGCCACTTTGCCGTCGGGCAGGGTCACTTTCCCGTTTGCCAGGGAGATGGAATAAACCAGGTTGCCTGCATTATTCCGGCCTTCGTTCACAATGGTTTTGGTTCCTTCCACACTGATCCCGTTCACAGTATAATTCTCCAAAGTAACGGTTTTTACAGATCCTTCCATGCGGTACCTTCCGGTAACCATAATAATAATCCTTCCGGTTCTTATCCTGTCAGGGAATCCCTCACAACCCTCCCCAAAATCGATGGTAATGGTTTTCGGCCAGACACCCGGTTCGGGATTATCGATTGTAATCACCGGACAGGAATCGGCCAATGCCGATTTTTTTAGCTCTGGTGAATACACCAACTCATCGGCTCTGGCCTCGGCATCGTTCACGGTGGCCAGAATATCGTTAAAAATGTTCTCAACCAGCGTTTCTTCTTCGATATCGGCCATATCGGTCATATCCGACTTTTCGCATGAAACAGCCATGATTCCGATCATCCCTGCCACGGCAAGCCAGACCAGTAATTTTCTGTTTTTCATATTCGTATGTTTTTGAGGTGTAACATATATTGTACTACACCTCTTTTGATGCCTCAGGGTAAAAAAGGTTTAAATGATCTGGGAAAAAATAACTGTACGAAAAGTATCTCAGCCTCTTCGTTCGTAAATGATATATGAAAAACCTGTATCCAGGTTCCCTTCCGCCTCATGATGTTCGCGGCTGACTTCTTTCCACATCGCCGGATCAATTTCCGGAAAAAACGTGTCTGCCTCATAATCCCGGTGCACCAGGGTGATGTAGAGTTTGCCGGCCATTTGCATGAACTGACGGTATACGGAACCGCCACCGATCACAAACGATTCATCGTTCTCCGGGCATTTTGCAACAGCATCTTCCAGGGAAAAAGCCATTACACATCCATCGATCCGTTCTTCCGGATGATCGGTCAGCACAATATTGGTGCGATTGGGAAGTGGCCTGACAGGCAAAGATTCATAGGTTCTCTTTCCCATGATCACTGCATGGCCCGAAGTAAGTTTTTTAAAACGTTTCAAATCCGCGGGAATATGCCATAAAAGCCGGTTATCTTTCCCAATGGCCCTGTTCTGTGCCATGGCCACAATAATAGAAATGGTTTTTGACATGACCCGTTCCTTTTCTTCGGTTATACCGCCACCTTTCCTTTGATGTGCGGATGTGCCTGATAGTTCTCCAGCACAAAATCTTCATATTCAAAATCAAATAGCCGTTTCTTTTCCGGATTCAGTTTCATTTGCGGCAGAGGGTAGGGTTTGCGGGAAAGTTGCAGCTTCACCTGTTCGATATGGTTGAGATAGATATGGGCATCGCCCAGGGTGTGGATAAATTCGTACGGGCGCAGACCGGTTTCCCGTGCCATCATCATCAGCAACAGGGAATAGGAAGCAATATTGAAAGGCACTCCGAGGAAAATATCCGCACTTCGCTGGTACAACTGGCAGGACAACCGGTCACCTGCCACATAGAATTGAAAAAGAATATGACAGGGTGGGAGCGCCATTTCATTAAGGGAGGATACATTCCAGGCGCTGACAATGTGCCTGCGCGAGTCGGGTTTGTTTTTCAGTGATGAGATCACCTCGCTGATCTGGTCAATGTGCTTTCCGCCAGGGGCAGGCCATGACCTCCACTGATGCCCGTATATGGGTCCCAGGTTACCCTTCTCATCGGCCCATTCGTTCCAGATACTCACCCCGTTCTCATTCAGGTAAGCAATGTTGGTGTCTCCTTTCAGAAACCAGAGCAACTCATGGATAATTGACCGCACATGCAGTTTCTTAGTGGTCACCAGTGGAAAACCCTCTTCCAGGTTAAAACGCATCTGGTATCCGAAAACACTGAGGGTGCCGGTTCCTGTCCTGTCTTCCTTCTTTACACCATGCGTCATAACATGGTCCAGCAATTCAAGATATTGTATCATATCGTCCGATTTTTTCAATCCCGGGGAAACCAGGAGGCCGGGGATAAAATTAAAAAAATGTACTCAATCATCATGATCTGTTACAGGATCCAGTCAGAAATGAAAGAAATCACATCCAGGGGAACATGCCCCGGTATAAGATACTCAGCCGGTTCAGAAGCACCCTCCCCTTCCAGGAATAAATGGTTCAGGCCGGAAAACAGCCTGAAGGTAATATGTTTCTCTTTTTCAAGTCCCTTTTTCCATTTTTCGTACTCGGAAAGAGGAACCTGGTAATCGCGTTCACCCTGTAAAATCAAGACAGGAATTCTGAGTTTTTTGGCCTTCTTCACCGGATCGTACTTTTTCATGCCCAACCAGTAAGCCGCAGGAAGACCCAGGGGAAGGTCAACGGCCGGAATATCCTCATCCAGCTTCCTCCTTTTTACCCTTTGCACCTGCTCCTCGAGAACATCCAGGTTCTCTTTTTCCATCTGGCTTATCCCGTCGAGTGCATAAAGGTAGCGGTACTGTTCCAGAACCAGGTCTTCCAGCGGACTGGCATTGGCTGCCATCAGGATAATACCCGCAAGGCGTTCACCTGCCAGATCGGCTATCCACGGGGCGGCATAAGCCCCCAGACTATGACCCAGCACATATATTTCCTCCGGGTCAACAGAAGGATGTTCCCGGAAAGAGTCGATGGCCGAGACGGCATCCTGTATGGTTTCTTCGTAAAGGGTAAGGCTATTGACATCAAGGGCCGTTCCGTACACCCGGGTTCGTTTTTCATACCTGAGGGTGGCAATTCCTTTTGATGCCAGTCCGTAAGCCAGATCGGCAAAAATTCTATTCGGGCCCAGGGAAGCGTTGCGATCGGCAGGGCCTGATCCGTGCACCAGGATCACCAGCGGGAAAGGACCTTTTCCCGGCGGCAGCATCAGGGTAGCCGGCAGGCGAAAGGTATCGGTTACCACGGCCGTATTGATTTCGGTATAATCCAGTTCTTCGGCATAGGAAGGCCTTGTATAGGAAGCACCGGTTGCCGGAGGGGCGAAAAAGAATCCTGTGATCAGCTCGCCCAATGTTGGAAAAACAACCCTGAGATCGACCGATGTATGGGCAAACACACAGGAAATATAAACAAATTCATACCTTTCCTGTATTTCTGTCCGTACAGCTCCTGTTGATTCCAACTCACCCATCTGGAATTCGATGGACTGCCACAGTTGTTCCATCTGTTCTACCGATATTTTCGAGCGTACGGAGGGGTCCAGCAGTTCGTAGCTTTCAACCGTTCTCCCCGACGAAAAATATTCCAGAAACTGACAGGCTGTATGCACTTTCGACCCGGGCACCTGCGAGATTCCCTGACGGAAAACCCCCATTAGCAGAATAACGGGTACAATTTTCCATAGCTTATTCATAGTTCGTGTCTTTCCACCCGGTATACCACCCCCCGCTCCTTCAGGTAGTTAAGTATGTATTGAAAATGTTGGGGTTCTCTTCCCAGGTACTCGGGAGGAGACAGGCCTTTTTGAGTATATTTTCCTTCCAGCAGCAAACCGGCGGCGGCGGTGCAGGTGTAACCGGTTGTGCGGGCCATGGAGATCGTTCCCGTTTCTCGGTCGAACCTGTCGAAGAGATGATACATATATTCCACCTCCTTCCCGTTCTCATATCCCGATATGCTGATCCGCATCACTGTAAAATCTTCCTCCCCCGGTTTCAATTCCCAGAGTCCGGCCAGCAAACTGGCAGTAAGGTCCACGGGGCGTATCCGTTTACCTTTCACATCCACTTCCTCAGCAGAAAAGAAACCGCTTTTTCTTAACACTTTCAGGTATTCAATGGTTCCCGGATAGCGCAGGGTTTTTTCGATCATATGGGGAATTTTCATGGTATCAATCAGAGTACGAAGCCCGTCAGAATTCCAGGCTTCCAGGGTACCCACCTCATCAAATTCCACCAGTTCGGGATCGGAAAGAGCCTCTTTGACCACCACATGCCCGTTCTCCACGTAGCGGGCAGGCCGTACATATTCTTCTATTACGTCTACCGGTGAAAATACGGCTTTGTACTGATAGGGCCATTCCCTTCTGAACGGCAATCCCCCGACAAGGCATTCATACCTCTCCACCTCCATCTGGGCCTGGTGATAGCCCAGAATGATGTTGCCCATTCCCGGAGCCACCCCGCAATCCATTACCACGCTGACACCCTCTTCTTCAGCCGGTTTATTCAGCGGGAAAGGATCCTGGGGGAAAAAAGAAATGTCCACCATGTTTTTCCCTGCACAGATCACATCCCTCACAATACCGAATCCCATGTATCCGGGAAGAGCCCCCACTACCAGGTCAGCATCCCCGATAATTTGTTCCAGTATCCCGGGCTTTGAAAGATCGGCCTGCCGTGGTATTACATCAGGCAGGTTTTTCAAACGTTCAAGCCGTTTCGGATCACAATCCACGGCGGTTACCTGAAAGCGGGTTGCCAGATCGGATACAATGGCTTGCCCAACCAGTCCGGCCCCCAGTACAGTGATTTTTTTCCTGCCGTTCATTTTCCCTGTTTTCTTATTTTCCGAAAGGTACCTGCAGCATCTACCAATCAATAATACCCGGGATCAACCCAGTATCATACCAATGATGGTGGCCGACATTAGGGATGCCAGTGTGCCTGCCAGCAAGGCACGCATACCGAATTTCGAAAGCAAAACCCGTTTGTTTGGCGCCAGAGAACCTATACCGCCGATTTGTATCCCGATAGAAGCGAAGTTGGCAAATCCCGCAAGCATATAGGTAGCCATAATCACCGATCGGTAAGAATAAAACACCTCCTGGGATTTCAAATTTGCCAGGCTGATATAACCGACAAATTCGGTGGCTATGATTTTTTCACCCAACAACCTCCCCATCTCGGTTATATCAGGAGCAGCAACTCCGATGAGCCACATCAGGGGAGCAAACAGATAACCCAGCAAAAACTGGAGGGATAATTCTTCATAGCGTCCCTGGGTGGTTGCACCGATCCATTCATTCAACTGGGTCCACTGCCCCACCTTTAACAGAATAAAGTTCAGCATGGCAATCATGGCAATAAACGTCAGCAGCATGGCCGCCACATTGGCAGCCAGTTTCAACCCCTCGGTGGTTCCGTTCGACAGGGCATCGAGTACATTATTGCCCACCCTGTCGCGTGATATTTCCATGGTTTTGTCAATATCCTCGGTTTGGGGTACTATTATCTTCGAAATAACCACGGCTCCCGGAGCTGCCATCACCGAAGCAGCCAGCAGGTGTTTGGCAAAAATGAGGCGCTGGAGCGGGTCGCCTCCGCCCAGGAATCCGATATAGGCAGCCAGGACTCCTCCGGCCAGGGTAGCCATACCTCCGGTCATCACCAGCATGATCTCCGAGGGTGTCATTTTCGGAAGATAGGCTTTGATCATCAGGGGCGATTCGGTTTGCCCTAGGAAAATATTCCCCGCCACGGAAAGGCTTTCTGCTCCCGATAATTTCAACGATTTGGTCATTAGCCAGGCCAGGGCATATACAATTTTTTGAATGACCCCCAGGTAGAACATCAAGCTCATCAGGGCAGAAAAGAATATGATGGTAGGAAGTATCTGAAAGGCGAAGATCGATCCGTACTTGTCCATATCCATAAATTCACCGAAGAGGAATTCACTCCCCGCCTTGGTAAAATCGAGGATCTTGACAAAGATCTTCCCGACAAATTCGAAAAAAGCACGCACAAAGGGCACATACAGCAACGACACGGCCAGCAGAATCTGAAAAGCCAGGCCGGTAATCACCACCCTCCAGGCAATGGCCTTGCGATCGGTACTGAAAAGAAAGGCAATAATTACCAGGACCACCATACCCAGCAGGCCGCGCAACATTCCCGTGAGGGTAAAACCTCCTCCCATTTCCGATGAAACCAGCTGGCCCGACCCTTCCTCCAGAAGGCCTTCTGCAGAAGAACCGGAAACCGGAGCTTCTATCCGCGTCGTATCGGGGCTTCCTCTTCCAGAAGCAAGAGCAGAATCCTGGGCATTGAGAGAAAACGACAGACAAGTAAACAGAAGAAGGGGGAAAACCACTAACCTCAGAATACGTCGGACCATTTCGAAATCATTAAGTGGATTTTTTTCGGCGGTTGATCTCATCGCGGATAATGGAAGCCATTTCATAGTTTTCATTCCGTACAGCTTCCTCTAATTTTTCCTGGAGTTCCTGCAGGGTAAAATGAACAAATTTCCGCGATGTATCCCCTGATCCAGGTGAGGTATATTTTTTGGATTCCGATTCAGAATCTTCCGATTCTGTTTCCACATCCATCACTATCCCCGACTGTTCCATTATTTCTTCCGTGGTATAAATCGGGCATTTGAAACGGAGTGCCAGGGCAATGGCATCGGATGTTCGGGCATCGATGGTCACCTCTTTCTCTCCGTCTTCACACACCAGCTTCGAATAAAAGATTCCCTCTTCCAGACGGTAAATGGTCACTTCCAGTAAATGAATTCTGAAGGCAGTGGCAAAATTCAGAAAAAGGTCATGAGTCAGCGGCCGGGGGGGGGTAAGCCCTTCCAGCTGGATGGCAATTGCCTGCGCTTCAAATCCACCAATAATTATAGGAATCCGCCGGTTCCCATCCTCTTCATTCAGTACCAGAGCATAAGCACCGGACTGCGTCTGACTGTAGGATATCCCTAAAACGTTCAGTTTGATTTTCTTCATGAAACCCGAAAAGGTTATTAATTCGTTCTTTACCTGTTTACAAATATAATATAATCTTCATTCTTTAAAGAGTGGGAATCCATAAGATTCTTTACAAGATTCAGGCAGGCCGAGCCCGGCGCTCAGAACGATTAGAAATACTCATAATCTCCTTCATGTCAGGTACAGGTATGGTATATTATAAGTAATAAATGCTTTGTTAATCTGTTAAACTTTTATATTTTTGCAGTCCGAAAGTTTCAAACCCTGTTAATAAGCATAGAATGTACGCAATTGTTGAGATAGCCGGCCAGCAGTTCAAGGTGGAAAAAGACAAAAAGATCTTTGTTCACAGGCTGGAAGGAAACGAAGGCGATCAGGTAGAATTCGAAAAAGTCCTGCTGATTGACAACGACAAACAGATCATTGTAGGGGAGCCTGTCATTGAAGGAGCTATGGTAGCCGGAAAAATCCTTTCACACCCCAAGGGTGACAAAGTCATCGTTTTCAAGAAAAAACGGAGAAAGGGATTTAAAGTAAAAAAAGGTCACCGGCAGGCCTATACCGAATTGCTGATTGAAAATATCGTAGAAAAGGGTTATGTAAAGAAAGAAAGGGAGGAAAAGAAGGCAGTAAAGGGAGCCAAAACGGAAAAAACTCCAAAAGAAGCCCCGGAAGCCGAAAAGAAAAAAGCAGCCGGAAAAGCAGCCACACCGGCAACTGCAAAAAAATCAGCTGATACCACTGAAGAGAAAAAAACAGGAAAAGCAGCTGGCGGAAAAAAAGAACCGGTCAAAAAAGCTGCTGCAACCAAAAAGCCGGCAACCAGCAAAACAAAATCTGCCGCCAAAACCACAACAAAAAAACCCACTGCCGGTAAAAAAACGGCCACAGCAAAAAAACCGGCTGCTACCAAAAAAGATACAGGGAAGAAAACTACACCCGGGAAAATCGATAAAAAAGAAAAGTAGCATTACAATATTCTATTAAACTTCTGGATTATGGCACACAAAAAAGGAGCAGGGAGTTCCAGAAACGGACGCGAATCGCACAGCAAACGGCTGGGAATCAAAATATTCGGCGGCCAGGAAGTCAAAGCCGGGAATATCCTGGTAAGACAGAGAGGAACCAAACATCATCCCGGAGCCAATGTGGGAATAGGAAAAGACCACACCCTCTTCGCACTGATTGACGGGAAGGTGGAGTATACACGGAAAAAGAATGACAAATCGGTTGTTAACGTACTTCCGAATACAAACTGATTTTCCCGGACAAATTATTTGAAGTCTCCTGCAACCGGTATTTATTGTATTCAGGCCGGGTGAATGCAGGAGATTTTTTATTTTTACCCCATAAAGCCACAGGTGCATGCTTACCTTAAAAACCATTCAGGAACATCCGGAAGAAGTCATCCGGAAATTACAGATCAAGCAGTTCGATGCAGCCGGACTTGTTGAACAGATTCTTTCCCTGGATCGTGAGCGCAGGGAACTTCAGGCAGGTAACGATCTGATGCAATCGGAACTGAACAGGCTTTCAAAATCCATTGGGGAATACATACGCAGCGGGAAAAATGAAGAAGCGGAAAAAGCCCGTGAGGAAACAACCCGATTGAAAGAACAAATAAAGAACAGGCAGAAACGGCACGGAGAAGTAGAGGAAGAGCTCAGAAACCTTTTGACGGAGTTGCCCAATCTTCCGCACGATTCCGTTCCCCCGGGTAAAGGATCCGAAGATAATGTTGTGGTACGCGAAGGGGGACACCTGCCGGAAAAAACCGACGGCCTCCTTCCCCACTGGGAACTTGGCCGCCGGTTCGGTATCCTCGATTTTGAGCTGGGCAATAAACTTACAGGTGCCGGATTTCCGGTTTTTATCGGCAAAGGCGCCCGTCTGCAAAGAGCACTGATTCACTTTTTCCTGGATGAAGCCATAAAAGCCGGTTATGTAGAATACCTGCCACCCCTGATGGTAAATGAGGATTCAGCTTTTGCCACCGGCCAGCTACCCGATAAGGAAGGACAAATGTATGCACTGGTCCAGGACCGGTTCTACCTTATTCCCACAGCCGAAGTACCCGTTACAAATTTTTACCGCGACATGATTCTGGATGCGGAAAAACTGCCCGTTAAAAATACGGCTTATACTCCCTGCTTCCGTCGCGAAGCAGGTTCATACGGAAAAGATGTGCGCGGGTTGAACCGTGTGCACCAGTTTGACAAAGTGGAAATTGTTCGGATAGAGCACCCCGACCGTTCGTATGAAGCGCTGGAAGAGATGGTTCATCACGTGGAGGAACTGGTAAAGCAGCTTGCCTTACCTTATCGCATTGTCAGGCTTTGCGGAGGAGACATGAGTTTTACTTCGGCCCTTACTTACGATTTTGAAGTATTTGCCGCCGCCCAGCAAAAATGGCTGGAAGTATCATCGGTTTCGAATTTTGAGTCATTTCAGGCAAACAGGCTGAAGCTGCGCTTGAGAGATCCCGGCTTCAAAAAACCCATCCTGGCCCATACACTGAACGGCAGTGCCCTGGCTTTGCCAAGAATCGTGGCAGCCCTGCTCGAAAACAATCAGAAACCGGACGCCATCATCATCCCTGAGGTATTAATACCCTACACCGGTTTTGACCGCATTGAGCTGCCAGGGTGAAATGACCGGGTTTCCCCGTCAGGATGAAAAAGTCAATTGGTGATCATTAGTCTTCGCCCCGGGGCATCGTAATCAACATGATACTGTTTCAAAGGCCTTTCCGCAGGTCCGTCTTTTACCATTCCATCAAGAATCAGATAGTATTCGGAACCGCAACAGGAGCATCGGGCTATGCCCAGGGTTTCTCCCACCGATACCACGCAATCCCTGTCAATCTCCAGAGTACAGGCCCTGTCAAAAGCCTGGTATTCATCTTCGCCCTTATGGTATACAATGATTCCTCCATAACCTTCGTTGGGTAAGACAATGGCATTCCCTACTGGCAAAAGGTCAATATAATCAGGATCGTCCAGGTATATAATTTTGCTGACCGGAACATAAGGAATCCATTCTTCCTTATCGCTGCAGGAAAGAAAGAAAAAAATAGCTGGGATAAGTAGTAAAAAATATCTTATTTTTGAAAACATATATGGCAAAGCAAAAATCCAAATCAGGAATAAAGGTAAGAAATATTAAACTAAGAAATATACCGGTTCTGTTGTTGCTCCTGATGCTTCCGGCATGTTTCTCCACGCAGCATCAATCGAGAAAGGTAAGGCAGGCGGTAAGAAATGCCGAGAAAGTGGAAGAGCGACAAAAAAAGGCCTATGAAAAAGCACGAAAAAAAGAAATCAAACGCCGCTTCAATATGCAAGCTCCCGAAGTTCAGGAGCGAATGAAAGAATCGAGAAAAAAGGCACGTGAATTCAACCGTCAAAACCGGGAACCATTTTTCAAAAGGCTTTTAAAGAAATTAAAATTTAAACGCCATGGATGAGATTATTGAGATCATTTTATACGTAGTTGGCATTACCATCATTTTAGTAATCCGGGCCCTCGGGCAGAAGAAAAAAACCGCCACTCCTTCCACCCCTGCAGAATCGGCCGGTGAACCACTCAGTGAATGGAAATCGTGGTTTGAGATTGATGAAGAGGAAGAAGAATCGCAACCGGGTGCCACCCCAATATACAAGCCTGAAGATTCTGAAGAAAAGTTTCGGGAATCCCCGGCGGATATATCTTACCAGGAACATGATGAGACCGAGGAGGAAGTTCTTGAAGAACCGGTGCCCATTGAAGTAAAAACTCCGGTCATGAGCGGGAAAGAACCATTCCTGAAAACGGAACTGTCTAAGGTACAGGAAGAAGGAGAAAGGATAACCGAAACAGAACTTCCTGATAATGAATATACTTATGATGAAATTTCCGCAACGGAAATTGGAGACGTCGATGACGGAAAGAAAAAGCCGAAACAAAAATATTTCTTCCGCTCTGAATTGAAAAAAGCCGTTATATATAGCGAGATTCTAAACAGAAAATACATTCGTATCTCACCTTCTGACGGGTATTGAGAAACGATTGTTTTAATTATAATTTTTTGTATATCTTTGCGATATGAAAGAGTTCCGGTTGCGGGATTCTTTTTTCTTTTTCAACATGAGGGGTACGGCCAGGAAATCATTTGAACCGTACTTCTTTTGCCAAAACTCTATTATTTTTATAATGTTTCTGGAATGTTATGACAAAAGTATCCTACTTTACGGAAGAAGGTTTGCAGAAGCTGAGGGAAGAACTGGACAGGCTCAAATCGGTTGAACGGCCATCCATCTCAAAGCAGATTGCAGAAGCACGCGACAAAGGAGATCTATCGGAGAACGCAGAATACCACGCGGCCAAGGAAGCACAGGGGCTGCTTGAAATGCGCATATCCAGACTGGAAGATACGCTGGCTTCAGCCAGGGTCCTTGATCAGTCGCGCATTGATACAAACACAGTGCAGATCATGAACACCGTTACCATCCGTAATATCAACAATAATACGGTGATGAAATACACCATTGTTTCTGAAACGGAAGCCGATCTGAAGGCCGGTAAATTGTCTGTCAGCAGTCCCATTGCCAGAGGATTGCTCGGCCGGAGAACGGGAGAACAGGTGAATATCCAGGTGCCTTCAGGCACCATGCTCTTCGAAATCATGGAAATTACCCGATAGACATTTAATATTCCACTGATCATGGCAAGTATTTTTTCAAAAATTATCAGCGGCGAAATCCCCTCCTACAAAATTGCGGAGGATGAAAATTTTTATGCCTTTCTGGACATACATCCCCTTGCCAAGGGGCATACTCTGGTAGTACCCAAAAAAGAAGTGGATTACCTGTTCGATCTGGATGATGAGACACTGGCCGGGATGAGTGTTTTCTCCAAAAGGGTAGCCCTGGCCATCGAAAATGCCATTCCCTGTGCCAGAATCGGAATGGTGGTTCTTGGCCTGGAAGTACCCCATGCCCATATCCATCTGATCCCGATCAATTCGGAAGCGGATATCAGTTTCTCCCGGCCGAAATTGGAACTTACGCAGGAAGAATTTGAGGAAATTGCGCGGAAAATAAGGAAGGGACTGGCATAATACCGTTCACCAGAAAACTCCCTTCTTCCCCGTTTTACCGTTCTCGCCTTCCGTAAAGGCAGCTGCAGGAAACTAGGTTTTATGAAGTCTGTCGGGATGGTCTCTCAAAAAGCTTTTCCAGCTTGAATGCTTTTCCCCTTTTTCCGTTTTTTCCGGCTGCAGGAAATGACACACCGCCGCTGCCAGTCCGTCGGTGGCATCGAGCTGTCCTTCCGCCTCCTCCGAATCGAGAATAATACGCAACATGGCAGCCACCTGCTCCTTGGAAGCGTTCCCCTGTCCGGTAATGGCCATTTTGATCTTGCGCGGGGCATATTCAAATACCGGGACTTCCCTGGAAAGAGCTGCTGCCATAGCCACTCCCTGAGCCCTGCCCAACTTGAGCATCGACTGCACGTTTTTCCCGTAAAACGGAGCCTCAATCGCCAGTTCATCAGGATGATACTGTTCAATCAGCCTGATGGTGGTATCAAAAATTTTCCGGACCTTGAGGTAAGGATCATCTATTTTTCTCATATCCAGCACCCCGAGAACCATTAGCTGCGGTCTGGACCCGGTGGCTGAAATAATCCCGTACCCCATGATGTTGGTTCCGGGATCAATCCCCAGTATGATTTTTTCTCTGGTAATGATCACGCCCGGTTATAACGCTCCGATTTCAAACTTAAGTCCTTTCAGGGGTGGCAGGTTCGCCCGGATTCCCGCTTTCCTGGCACCGGCACCGGTAAATGAGCCTGTTTCCAGGTAATAAATGGCTTCTTTCAGCGTGGTTTCCCGGCGATCACCAAAATCATACATAGGTTCATCGGGAATATATGAATCGGCAGGAAGTCCGTCATAATATTCGCCGTACCCCTCACTGTTTACCAGCTTGAAGGTGACCGGAGCGAAAGCATAGGCATCATAGTAATTCCATACATTCATTCCCACCGGTTTCCCGTATGTGTCATCGCCTATAATGATCACATCCTCCAGGTAAGGCTCCAGGCCGTTGATCACTGCTTCGCTGGCCGAAGCCGTTCCGGCTGAAGCCAGTACCAGCAGGCGTGACAGTCCAAGCTGATTGAGAGGATAGGTATCGGGTTGCTCCGGATCGGTAAACAATACGTCGGCATCCCATTCACTTTTCTTATCATTGTACGAATAGGTCAGATACACTTCATCATTGGTGGCCGGTCCGCTGATCTGACTGGCCAGGTAGGTACATACATCCATGGCCCCCCCTCCGTTGTACCTCAGATCAAGGATAAGTTCCTCCACCCCCTGATCATCGAACACCTGAAATACCGAATCAAGTTCTTCATAGGTCGGCTCAATAAAACTCTTCAGCACCATATGACCCACCACTTTCCCGGCTACGTGGAGGGTATCGGCATGCAGAAGGGTATTCATTTCAATCACTTCCTTGACAAAAGTACGCGTGAAGGTCTGCCCTTCCGGACTCACAAATTCAATAGTCCTTTCCACACCTTCTTCATCGGGCCCCATAGCCTGAAACAACGCCTCGTAACTATTGATTGTCTGGCCATTGATCTTAGTAATATACCAGCCTCTTCCGATGCCCTCATCGTATAAAGGAGAATCTTTGAAAACAAAAGTGATATAAATCTTTCCGTTGAAAAGAACATTGCCGAAGCCGAAACCGATGTATTCTCCGGCCGAATAATATTGCATAAATTCTTCCCAGGTGGATACATAACTCCACCTGTCAACCGGCAGAACCCTGATCGCTTCCAGGAGATCATACGGAGAA
Source organism: Bacteroidota bacterium (assembly GCA_011049175.1). Taxonomy (GTDB): domain Bacteria; phylum Bacteroidota; class Bacteroidia; order Bacteroidales; family VadinHA17; genus HyVt-105. The sequence continues at coordinate 22,891 of DSCJ01000012.1, forward strand.
TTATAGTTTTCAGGATTGACTACGGGCATTTGATTGTACCACAAATACCACTCCTGCATCAGTTCATAAAAGTCGTCCCTTGCCTTTTCATCAAAGGTAGGGGAGTCATTATTATTTCCTTTCTCACAACCGGTAATCAAAGGGAACTGTACGATCAACACCCACATTATATACTGGAATATGGCTCTTCTCATGATTTGGGATTTTTTACGAAAATACGGTTTTTATTCCCTAAACGGAATTTTTGATAGATTATTCCCATCACAATAAAAATCAATCCCACTACCGTGGTTACATAAATATGTTCTCCCACGAACAGGTGGATAAATACCAGTGATAGAAAGGGAGCCAGATAAACCAGGGTGCTGATGGTATCGGTAGTACGTGCCAGTTGCATGGCTCTCATCCAGAAAAAAAAGGAGACCCCCATTTCAAAAAGGCCTACATACACAGCCGGCAGGAGTGCAGTAAACGAAACATTTCTGAATTTTCCCAATGCCAGGTTCAGGGCCAGAAGAAAGAAGGTGGCAAAAAAGAAATTCAGAAACAGTTTTACAATTTCTTCCCTCCTGTCGCGAACATTAAAGATCCAGTATAAGGACCAGATAAGCGAACTGCCGGTGGCCAGAGCCACGCCCAGGTGATCTGACTTTTCAATATTCCACACATTTCCCTGGGAAGAAATCAGGTAAACCCCTGCAAAACAAATGAAAAGTGCCATGAAGCTGCGGGAAGAAATGGTCTGTTTTAATAAGGGTACAGAAAGAAAAACCAGGATAATAGGCCATATCATGTTCAGGGGCTGAGCCACCTGGGCCGGCAAAAGGGAGTAGGCTTTCAGCAGAACGATGTAATACAGAAAAGGATTTAAAAACCCCAGGATGGCCGAGCGTCCGTATTCTGCAAGGGAAAAATGGAAAATTCTTTTCATTTTTCCCTGGAAAATCAGCACAACACCCAGAAAAAGAAGCGATACCACACTGGCATAGAATACCAGTTCAAGAAAATCAAGTTGCCGGAGGGCAATTTTAAAGGCTGACGCCACGGTCGACCAGAAAAAAATGGCAATACCGGCATACAGATATGCTTTGGCCTGGTTATTCATTATCAGGATCAGTGGCAGTCACTTTCATGAAAAACGGCATATATTTCTTTATTTCAGATTCTAATTCCCGGTAGGTTTCCAGCTGTTCGTACGATATCCGATAAGCCCGATGTATCCGGGAGGATATTCCCCTGAGCAATTCAGCTTCTTTTCTGTATTTCGACTGGAACTCCTCGGAAGACAGGATATCATTTTGCACCTTCTGCTCCAGCATTTCCAGTTCACTCAACAGGAATGATATCTCCTTCTGAAGACCGGTACACGAATGAATACAACTGTCCATCATCTGAAAAACCATCCGGTAACTTTCTTTTGTTCGGTAATAATCCTGAACATCCGGTCCGGCATATATTCCTTCCTCCAGCACACCAACTCTTTCTTTCATTCTTTCGTATTCACGGTACAGGGTATCCAGATATTCCGCTGAAAGCACCTGCTGCAATTCAATTGCCATGTCTTTCAGTTCCTGTATTTTCTTCATTTCTTCAGACGGCTCATCCTGGCGGCACGAGAATAGCACGTTTCCGAAAAGGATCAGAAAACAGGCTCCGATGATCCTGGTTCGGGTCATGATACAAACATAATCATAAAAATAAAAAAGGATAGTTTCACAGCATAACGGTCTGCGCTTTCATCTGTAAGTCAGGCTTCTAAGGCTGTCAAACGGCTCGGCACTTTCTAATACCTGTAATGGTCGGGCTTATACGGTCCGTGCAGAGGCACACCGAGATATTCAGCCTGTTCCGGCGTAAGCCGTGTCAGTTTGACACCCAGTTGCTCCAGATGCAACCGGGCTACTTCCTCATCAAGATGCTTGGGCAAACGGTATACATCAATTTTATAATCGTGCTGCCAGAGGTCGATCTGGGCCAGAACCTGGTTGGTAAACGAGTTGCTCATCACAAAAGAAGGATGTCCGGTAGCACAACCCAGATTCACCAGGCGTCCTTCCGCAAGCAGGTAGATGGAATTCCCTCCGGGGAAAGTATACCTGTCAACCTGCGGTTTGATATTGGTTTTCACAATGCCGGGATACTCTTCCAGCTTTTCCACCTGGATCTCATGGTCGAAATGTCCAATGTTACATACAATCGACTGGTCCTTCATTTTCGACATGTGTTCAACGGTAATGACATCCCGGTTCCCGGTGGCGGTAACGAAAATACTTCCTTCATCCAGCGCATCTTCCAGGGTTTTCACTTCAAAACCTTCCATAGCTGCCTGAAGGGCACAGATAGGATCAATTTCGGTTACGATCACCCGGGCACCGTAAGCCCGCATGGATTTGGCCGAACCTTTTCCAACATCACCGTATCCACACACCACCACCACTTTCCCTGCCAGCATCACATCGGTAGCTCTTTTTATCCCGTCAGCCAGTGATTCCCGGCAACCGTACAGGTTGTCAAACTTCGACTTGGTTACCGAATCGTTTACATTGATAGCCGGAACCAGCAGGGTGCCTTTTTCTTTCCGCTGGTACAGTCGGTTTACCCCGGTAGTGGTCTCTTCAGACACACCTTTCCATTCACCGGCAATCCGGTGCCATTTTCCGGGATCTTCCTTCTGCGTCTTTTTCAGTTGCTGCAGGACAATGGCTTCTTCCCTGTTTTCGGGTTTTTTATCAAGCAGGGAAGGTTCGTTCTCGGCCTCATATCCCTTATGGATCAGCAGGGTGGCATCACCTCCGTCATCTACAACCAGATTCGGACCTTTTCCTCCCGGGAAGGTCAGTGCCTGGTTGGTACACCACCAGTACTCTTCCAGGGTTTCTCCCTTCCACGCAAAAACCGGAATACCGCGAGCCGCCATGGCAGCGGCAGCATGGTCCTGTGTTGAGAAGATATTGCAGCTGGACCAGCGCACATCGGCTCCCAATTCAACCAATGTTTCAATCAGCACGGCCGTTTGAATGGTCATATGCAGTGAACCGGTAATGCGGGCGCCCCTGAGCGGTTTTTCCGAAGCATATTTTTTTCGGATGGCCATCAGACCGGGCATTTCCTTCTCGGCTATCTCAATCTCCATTCTTCCGAAGCCGGCCAGGCTCAGGTCCTTGACCTTATATGGCAAACTTTCTACCAGTGTTTCCACGATTTTGTTTTTTTTACAAAGTTAGCAATTTTAGCCGATCCGGAGTTGTTTTCTTTCAACCTGCAGCCTCTTCACCAAGATAGCGCATGATGTCTCTTTTATCATGAAACAGCTGTTCCCGAAGGGCTTCCATGCCGTCAAATTTTTTCTCTGTCCTGATCCGCTTAAACAGGGAGACCACAATGTTTTCTCCATAAATATCCTTATCCAGTCCGAAGATATGCACCTCAATGGTTCGTCCGTAACTGATTTCATGAAGGGTTGGCCGGAACCCAATATTCATCATTCCATACCGTTTTTTCCCGCCAAGGAACACCTGTACGGCATACACTCCATCGGGCGGAATCAGTTTCCGTTCATCGGTTATCCGGATATTTGCCGTTGGAAATCCCATGCTTCTGCCCACGCCGTTGCCTCTGTCAACCGTTCCACGGATAGGATAAGGCTCTCCCAGCATCCGGTTAGCCTGTTCCACATCTCCCTTTTGCAGGAACTCTCTGATACTGGTGGAACTGACTTTCATTCCGGTAACCGTTTCCGCTTCCACCCTTTTCGTCTCAAACCCGAATCGGTCGGACGCCTGTTGGATCATTTCAAAACCTCCTTCACGATTCCGGCCCAGATGATGATTATAACCCATCACCAGCATCCGCACTCCGCATTTCCTGACAAGGTACTCTTCCACAAAGGTTTCTGCCGGCAAACCTGAAAATTCCGGAGTAAACTGATAAACCAACAAATGATCAACCCCTGACTTTTCAAACAGGTATATTTTTTCTTCAAGGGTATTCAGTAATCTGAAGGCATGTTGAGCTTTTCCCAGCACAATCCTTGGATGTGGCCAGAAAGTAAAAACCACGGTTTCACCCCCCAGCTGTTCAGCCGATCGCCGCATCTCTTTCAGAATACTTCGATGACCAGTGTGTACCCCGTCAAAAGTACCGACAGTAATCACCGGGTTTTTTACCTTCCATTGCTCAAAGTCGTGGTGTATCTTCACTTTTCAAATCATTACAGAAAATACAAAAATAGTAAAATGAACCATAGTTGTCCATGATACCCCCATGATATTCGTTAGGTTGATAGGGAGTACACTCCTGGGTTTCCCTCCGTAAATTTTTCCATATATTTAAAGAAAA
>DSCJ01000011.1 GCA_011049175.1 Bacteroidota bacterium
AATTTAATTTCCGTATTTTTACTCATGTTGTTGTTTGTTTCCGCAAAAAACAAATCTACAACATGAAGGGGAAACCTCAGGGGAGTACCCTTCTCTTTATTTTTTTAGTCGGACACTACTGATATATTTAGAAGATATTAATTAATGTATAATTTACACGCAAAATTTCTCATCTGTTTGTTAAATCAATCTGCCATTCTCATGAAAAAAATTGTTTTAAACCTTGCACTGGTATCACTCCTTTCAACGGCATTTATGGCCTGTTCCAGTTCTGACAGTAAAATCCATCCTTCAGCGGATGAAGTGATGAACTCCGGGTACAAAACCCTTACCGTAACCGACAATATTCGATACCGCGAAGGAGACAGTCCGTCATGGGTACTGGATATGGCCATGCCGGCCAATTATGGCAGCGAATTGCGTCCGGCCCTTGTGATTGTGCACGGCGGAGGCTGGGCTGCCGGTTCAAAATCGGTCGATGTTTACCAGAAAATGATGCTTGATTACGCCCGCAAAGGCTATGTCACCGTCAATGTCGAATACCGGCTTACAGGAGAAGCTCCGTTCCCGGCATGCATTGAAGATCTAAAATGCGCTGTCCGCTGGCTTAGGGCCCACGCCGACAAGTACCGGGTTGATCCCGACAGGATCGGTGGATACGGCCATTCGGCGGGCGCCCACCTGGCCCTGATGCTAGCCATGTGCCCCGATACAGCAGGCCTGGAAGGTGACGGGGGCTGGGACGAGTATTCCAGCAGACTCAATGTGGTCGTGGGCGGCTCCACCCCCACCGAACTGGGTCGCGATGTCCCCATGGCCAAACCGGAATGGTGGCCCATTGGATACATTGCTGCCGACCATCCTCCCATATTCATTATTCAGGGCAGCGACGACCGGATTGTCCGTGCGGAACTGACAGAAGATTTTGTTGAAAAAATGAAAGCAGCCGGGGCAAATATCGAATACCTCAAAATCGAAGGAGCGGGCCATGGGGTGGCATACAACGAAAGGCTGGAAATTACGGAACCTGCCATTGAAGAGTTCTTTGCCAAACACCTGCATCCTGAACTGTAAAATTTATTAAATTAAGAGGTATACAAAAAGTATCACTTTAAATATTGAAGAAAAAAATTAACCGGTGATCACTGCGCGGGAACTGCAGGCAGGCTGATGAAATATGGCTATGTGACAGCTACCGTTTATTTTCGTGGGTTATTAGGTTCTCACGGGCATAACGAAGGTATAACCGCCTTGAATGGATCAGTACCGCTCGCCATGATGCTTACGAAATCACCGAGTTAATTTTTTCGTAAATTGCCACCCGGAATGTTTTGTTTCATATTAACATACTGCATGCACTTGCCCCACAGGAATGGCATAGAAAAGCATGCCTGTAACCGGCCCCTGGCGTTTAAATTACGGGAAACATGAAAGAAAAGATCCTGAATAACCTGCATGATCCGGGAAAACTGGAAGAAATGTACCGGAACAACCGATCAGCCTTCAGGAAAGCATTCCATCTTCTTTACCCCGATATCAGCCAGCATCCCACGGCACAGGTATGGTACGAAAGGCTGAATTACGGAAAAGAGGAAATTGACTGGGGCTTTCGGAATGAATGGTTCCTGGTAATTATCCTTTCCATTCTGGCGGGCCTGGTGGCCAAAATCCCTGCATTTACAGGAATTACAGAAGATTTCTTTTACCCAAGGAATATAGCCTTCATTGTTTTCCCGTTACTGATTGCCTATTTCGCCTGGAAACAAAATTCCAAATTGAAAAAATTGGTCTCCGTTTCCATAGTGGTCATCGCTTCAGTTTTTTACATCAATCTCCTTCCCGATAAACTTCACAGCGATACCCTGATCCTGGCCTGCCTTCACCTGCCGTTGTTTTTATGGTTTGTGCTGGGCTACACTTATGTGGGAAAGGACATCCGGGACCATCAGAAACGCCTGGACTTTTTAAAGTACAACGGCGACTTGGTTGTCATTACCTCCCTTATTCTTGCAGCAGGGGGGTTGCTCACCGGAATTACCCTGGGGTTGTTTTCCCTGATCGATTTGGAAATTGAAGAGTTTTATTTCCGGAACATAGCTATATGGGGTATTGCGGCCTCTCCGATTGTGGGAACCTATTTGGTTCAAAACAACCCTCATCTGGTGGGCAAAGTATCCCCCGTTATTGCCAGGGTCTTCACTCCCCTCGTATTAGCCACACTGGTAATTTACCTGGGAGCAGTGATCTATACAGGAAAAGACCCTTACAATGACAGGGAATTCCTGCTGGTGTTCAACCTGCTGCTGGTTGGCGTGCTGGCCATCATATTTTTCGCTGTTGCTGAAACATCACAAAATGCCGCCGGACGGGCCGGACGTATCCTGTTGTTTGCTCTTTCGGCGGTAACCATTATCATAAACGGAATTGCGTTATCAGCCATTGTTTTCAGACTGTCGGCCTGGGGCATTACACCGAACCGCCTGGCCGTTCTGGGAAGCAATATCCTGATATTGATTAATTTACTGATGGTTACTTACCGGTTATTCCGGTCCATAACTCAACCCGGGGAAATTGACCGGGTGATTCGAAGCATCACAGGGTTTTTGCCCGTATACGGTGTATGGTTTATGGTGGTAACCTTTGGTTTTCCCTTCCTGTTTCTGTTTCAGTAAGTTTTCTATAATAAGCAGGCCTACGGGGCTCTGTTTTCGGATGTACACATATTTATTAAAAAGAATTGCCCTCTGAGGGTTTTTTGCATGCTTTTTTGCCCCCAAAAAAGCATGTCGCTCCGTTTCGGGAACGGAGCGAAACACCGGCCGGCTGGGTGAACAAATCAAAGAAAAACAGGCAGCTTCTACGGAGCAATGTTCCATAATTACAACGTATTTCATCAAAAGGACCGGCCTCTGAGGGTTTTATGTGAAAAACAAGGCGGGGGAAAATGCGCCATGGCCTGCGCAGCGATCCTGTCTGAGTCCCTGACAGGCGAAGCGTCGTCAGGGGCGAGTTTGGATCGCGGCAGGCTTTCCCCCGCCGTAGTTTTTCCATAAAAGCATCAGCAGCCGAAGGGTTTTTTGCATGCATTTTTGCCCCCAAAAAAGCATGTCGCTCCGTTTCGGGAACGGAGCGAAACAGCGGCCGGTGGGAGGAAACTACCAAAGAAAAACAGACAAGGCGATGATTCCAACCCACTCCCCCTCTCCATTACTCCATTACTCCATTACTCATTTACCCGGTCAATATCTCCTTTTTACACACCCGTTTCAAAACAGGTCACCCCTTCTCCCCGATCATTTCCAGCCGTTCTCTATCGGTTATCTGAATGTTACGGCCATGGACCCTGATCAGTCCGTCTTTTTCAAATTCTTTCAGATAACGGATGGCGCTTTCATGGGAAATGCAGGCAAAATCGGCAATATCCTGCCGGGTAAGGTACGGAAAAACGGACTGTGCCTTTTCTTCATATGAGTGAAGATACATGAGTGCTGCAGCCAGCTTGCCCCGCATCTGCCTGGAAGTGATGTTCTCAATCATTCCGAGAAGGTGATTTTCATTCCGGCAATTTTTACTGATCATACGCAGGGCGAAATTGCTGTTTTTTTCCAGAAGATGCAATAATCCCTTTTTTTCGATCATACAAACAGTCGATTCTCTTAAAGCCGCAGCCGAACAGGCATACACATTCCGTCCGAAAAGAGAATGAAAAGCCAGGAATTCTCCCGTTCCGGCCAGACGGATATTTACCTGCCTGTGCCGGCCCGTTTGCAGAAATACTTTGGCCAGGCCCACCACTATGTACATGATGTATGGTGAAAAGGCCCCTTGCTTGAACAGATTCTCACCGGGAAGGTAAGTCAGCCTTATCTTCCTGCTGTTGATGAATTCAAGCTCGTCGGGATAAAGGTGCTGAAAACACTGCGATGCCCGGTCGCATTCCCTGCAGCTGATATGTTTTGCATTTTCCATGCCTTGTCCCCTGTTTCCTGCCGGTACTGCTGAAAATAATCCGGCCGGTTCCCGGTATAAAGATAGTATTCCTTCCGGTATTATCCCGGTTCTGCCTCCCTCATGCATACGTCCCCTGCTTCCGGAAACCCCAGAGCCCATAATGCTATACCCGCAGTGATTTTTAACAGTCTTTATCCTGCGATATTTCAGCCCCGGAACCTGCATCGCTCCAACCCTTTTCATTGTTTCCGGCAGCTATCGGAAATACCTTTGAATAAAAAGCAGCCGGTCATGAAAAAAGTAGCCATTCCTGTGGTCAACGGCAAACTGGGTGAAAACCTCGACCGATGCACGCGTTGCATGATCTTTGAAATTGACGGAAAAAACATCCGGGGGGCCATAATCCGGATCCCGCCCCACCAGCGCAGGAAACAACTGCCCGAATGGGCTTCGGAGCAAGGGATTACCGATATGATAGCCAACCACGCCAGCCAGGAACTCATCCGAAGACTAACGTCAGCGAAAGTACACTGTTTTGTGGGTATTCACACACAACCTCCGGAAGAGATCATGGAAAAATTCCTGAACGGTCACCTGAAACCCGATCCCGATGAACTCTGATACCCGCCGCATAAGCACCGGGAGAATACGTTTTGCCCTGGCCGTGAACCGGGACGGCCGCTTTGAAAAAAGGCACTTTGGCGATGCCAGCCGGTTTCTGGTTTACGAATGGGATGGCAGGCAATGGATTTTTCTTCATGAAAAGCTCAATATCTTCAGGGAAGAGGAAGAAAACCCTGTCCACAACCTGCCGGAGAAAGGCAGGAAAATCATGGAATATCTGGAGAGCTCGGGTGTGGATGTATTGGTATCCAGGCAATTCGGCGGGAATATCCGCCTGGTTCACAGGAAATTCATTCCGGTTATCGTAAGCCACACCGATCCCGATGAGGTAATGCATGTTATCGGGAAACACATTCAGTGGATTCATGACGAGTTGACCTCTCGGCCGGAGGCATACCGTTTGTTTAAAATAAAAAAAGGGATCCTGAAATTTCCGGTAAAGAAATGAAACGAATCTTTTTACATACGATGATGCCTGCCATATTGTTTACAATCACAGAGGCAGCCGGCAGCGGCCAAAACCCACTACCGCATGAGATCATCTATCACCCAGTCGGGGTGTTTCATTCTTCCTATACTCCTGCAACGGGTGCACCCCGCCAGGGGATACTGATGCCCGAAACTACCGCAACCATTGAGATATTCCCTCCATACCTTGAGGCATTGAATACCCTCGGCCTGTTCGAGTACATCATAGTGCTTTTCCATTTCCATGAAGTGGAACGCTGGGAACCGGTGGTAAACCCACCTGCTTCAGATCATACACATGATTTCGGCCTGTTTTCCACCCGCAGCCCCAAACGGCCGAATCCCATCGGGCTTTCCATTGTAAAGCTGGAAAGAATTGAAAACGGAGTACTGTATGTTTCCGGGGTGGATGCTTTTGACGGAACCCCTGTGCTCGATATCAAACCTTACCTGCCTTCGGTTGATTGTCCGAAAAGTATACTGAATGAAATGATGGAAGAAGAGCTGGGACATCACGATGAAGATTTTATCAACGATTCCACTTTCTTTAAATGAGAACGATGATTAATAAAATAAAAACATGTTTGCTTTAAATAACCCTTTTATTATGGCCCCCCTCAAGCTGGGCTATGCTTCCGACGGAACGGTCAATACCAGGCATCTCGAATTTTACGAACGGAGAAGCCGCTACCTGGGGGCGGTGACGCCGGAGCCTCTTTACATGGATCCTGGTCTTCGGGAAATCCCCACCCAGCTGGGAATAGATGACGACAATAAAATACCGGGTCTCTCCTCCCTGGTGAGTTTACTGCATAAAAACGGAACCCAGGCCATAGCCCATCTGAACCATCCCGGAAGGATGGCCAACCCGGCTATTCCGGGGAATTATTTCTGGTCTTCGTCGGGAACCGCCTGTGAAAATGGGGGCGCCACCCCCAAAAGCATGGACCGTGATATGATGGATCATGTGGCCGGCCTCTTCAGGGAAGCTGCCCGAAGGGCCGAAGATGCCGGTTTCGATTTCATTGAACTGCAGTTCGGTCACGGATACCTCCTGGCCCAGTTCCTTTCTCCGGCTGTTAATGACCGAAACGATGAATACAACGGAAATCTTGAGAACCGGAGCCGCTTTCCCCTGGAAGTGCTGAAGGCGCTAAGACAGGCAACCACAATGCCCATTGTGGCCCGTATCAGCGGGGATGAAATGATGCCCCGCGGTTTTCACCTGGAAGAGATGATCCGGTTTTCCAGGATGCTCGAAAAAAACGGTGCGGCAGCTATTCATGTTTCGGCCGGTTCCACATGTTCCACCCCACCCTGGTTTTTCCAGCATATGTTCGTACCCAAGGGAAAAACATGGGAACTGGCCGGGCAGATCAAAAATGAGGTAAATATACCGGTCATTTTTGTGGGACAAATCAATGACCGCAACGATATTTCCTGGTTACAAAAAATCTACGGCGCCGAATACATGGCAGTGGGAAGGGCTCTGGTAGCCGATCCTGATTTTGTTGGAAAGGTCAGGGGAAAAGTAAAAGGAACCATCCGGCCATGCCTGGCATGCTCGGAAGGATGCCTGGGCAATGTGAGAAAAGGAAAGGGACTGAGCTGTGTGGTCAACCCACGGGTTAATCATCAGCTTCCAGAACCGGCCAAGACCACAAAGCAAGAGCATATTGCCATAATCGGAGGCGGGCTGGCCGGCATGCAGGCGGCCATTGTACTAAAAGAACGGGGATACCTGGTCACCCTTTTTGAGAAGAACCGTCTCGGAGGTCAGTTCAACCTGGCCTGGCTTCCCCCGGGGAAGGAGAACCTGAAAAAAATCCTTGATTATTTTACGAAGGAAATCCGGCGCCTGAACATACCGGTAGAATACCGGGAAGCCACGGAAGAAGACATCCGGCAGGGAGCATACGACCAGGTATGTATGGCTACCGGGGCCGTTCCGGTCATCCCGCCCGTAAAAGGCCTGAATAAATATTACTGGACGGAATTTCTCAATGATAAACAGTTGCCTGAAAATGAAACCGTGCTGATCGTGGGAGGAGGATTGATTGCCCTGGAAATTGCTTCCAAACTGATCGATGGAAACAATCAGGTGATCATAATTGAAATGCTTGGTGAAGTTGGCCGGGGTATGGAAATCATGGAAAAGAAATACACTCTGGACCGTCTGACCAGCAAAGGAGCCCAGATTTATACCAACCACCGCGTGGTAGAAATCATGAATGACCTGGTGATCATCGAATCGGACAAACACCTGAAAACCACCGTTGAAGGCATCGGGAAAATCATTGTGGCAGCCGGAATGAAAAGCTATGTCCCTTTTCATATCCCCGACGGGATTCCGGTGCATACGATAGGCGATGCCCGGACGGTAGGCAAAGCCGAAGACGCCATCTACAGTGCCTGCGAATGGGCTCTCAACCTGTAAAAACAGAACCGGTTCACGCTTGCTTACCCGGAGAAATCCTAAATTTTCCTGATCTCCGGGATCCGTGTCGTACGGGTCGATTCGGCTATTTGTTTGATCTCCCGCAGCATCTTTTCTGATATGGGGACTTCCCTTTCTTCCGGTAAAAACCGCACTCCCTTCATTCTTTTTATCTGAAGAAACAACCGCATGGGCTTTTCCATACGGGTGAACATCAGGTTATCGGCCGCTTCTTCCAGAAACCTGATCTTGTCTTCATACACCGTTGTGCTGACAGCAATAAAATACGAACGTTCTTTATCATCACGCAACAGGTCCCGCATTTTTTTCAGGATAGCCTCCCTGTAGGTAGGAGAAAAAAGCAGCAAATTCAAGGCGGAACCAAAAACCATGATTCCCGGACCGCTGGTGTGGCCAAGCAACTGTTCAGCCGCCCGAATGGTTTCATCCCATGCTTCCGGATCCAACAGATTGGCCATCAGGGTATGATCTTCTGCCTGACGGCAGTTTTTTTGCCCGGGATCGAACTGCACCATGACAAAACGATCCCTGAACCGATGGATGTCCACTCCATACAGATTGTGCAAAGACTTTCTTACCAGTTCTCCGGTGGGATATTGCAGGGGAATCCCGATCAGGGAACCGCCGGCATCCAGCCACGATTTAACAAAAGCAAATTCAACCAGAGGTTTGCCCGTCCCTCCCGGTCCGCTGATCAGAGTGGAACCCGGAATCTGAATACCATCGGGCAACATATCTTTCAACCATGGAACATGCAAAGCCAGTCGTTTCATAACATACTCCTCCTGTCCTTTTTCATGAATTAAACGAAAATGGGATTACCGGATAGAATTTCTGTTCTTCTATCCGGACATTCCGGTTATTTCCGGAAGTAACCTTGGATTATTCCCCGTGAAGACGTTTCTTTTTAGCCAGCAGCTCTTCTTTTGTCTCCTTGTGTTCCGGATCAGGAACAATCGCATCAACCGGACAAACCTCAACACACTGCGGTGTGTCATAAAAACCCATACATTCGGTACAACGACCGGGATTGATCACAAAAATGGGATCTCCCTCCGAAATGGCTTCATTCGGACATTCGTCAACACAAACAGCACAGGCAATGCATTCATCATTGATTATGAGAGCCATAATACACCTCCTTTTTTTATATTAAACAAATCCAGCCTTTTTATTTGATGATCCAGCCTCTTCCCTGTCGGATTCCTTCTCCAACGGGAGCCTGGCAATCACATTCCGGTTCACCTTTACCCTGTCACCCAACTTCACCACTACCGTTGAAGAAAGCGGCAGGAACAGATCCACCCGGGAACCGAACAGGATAAAACCCAGCTCCCCTCCTTGCTGTACCCTATCGCCTTCCCTTAACCGGCAAATGATCCGGCGGGCAATCAAACCGGCTACCTGGCAGATCTTGATCCGCGCCGTACCCGTATCGATCACAATGGAAGTACGCTCATTGAAGATACTCGACTTGGGATGGCAGGCTACCAGGTTCCTTCCGGGATGATACCGGTAATATTCTACCCGGCCTGAAACCGGCAGGCTGTTCCAGTGCACGTTCAGTAGCGACATAAAAATGGAAACCTGCATGCAACGCATATGGAGACATTCCTCTTCCATTACTTCCTCCAGGGCTACAACGATTCCATCTGCCGGAGCATATACCAACTGGTCGTCGGGTGACGGCTTCCTTCCGGGAACACGAAAGAAAAAACATATGAACAGAAAACCTGCCATACTCACACCAGCACACCACCAGCGGGTTGTTGCCGATACATCCGGAAACAGGATCAAGGCATTTACACCCGCCAGGATCAGTCCGTATTTAAGAATCACAGGATATGCTTTCCGGTAAAAATGCATCTGCTTTACCATAATTTGTTTCAGGATGGTTTTCATTCGCATGTTTCCTGCCGCTTTTCCGGCCCGGTTTCTTCCGGGTTGATCATTTCCAGCGCTATTTTCCAGGGTATACCCAGCACCACCTCGTCGGCCTGCAAACCACCGAATTTCCTAGAATCCTGACATCCGAACGAAATACTTGCCTCCTGCTCGGTATAACAGGCGGCCGCCACGCTCCCGCAAACCGACAGCAGGAAAAAAGGACGTATATTCAAACCCACACCTTTCCGTGCCAGCCACTGCATCAGCCCGGTAACCTTTTCAGGCTGCAGATAGGCAATCAACAGATCGGGAGTTATATCGCCGGTCATAGCTTCCGTCAATCCCAGATTGATGTGCTTCACCATTTTTATGACGGGTATTTTCCGCAAACTTTCGGCCACTTCCGAAACGGGCAGACGGTGGTTGTTCGCAATGGTTCCGGCCAGCATTCCGTCATTCTCATCAAACCCCATACTCCGCCTGGCACCGGGACAATACAGGTTCACCCTATTCAGGCGAATGGGGACATCGAAAGAATAATGGACCGCTTCACAGAATTTCAGCTCTTTCTGCGGCACGTTGATGTGTTCGAATACTTCTCCGTTCAGGTTCACCAACGTAAAACGACGGCCAAACACTTTTCTTAGTTTCTCCGTGGTGGTCATGAGTATCCAGGAGTTGCTTTCTGAAAAACGTTATAAAATTAAATGAACATTTGTTCATAATAAAATTATTTAGACTAATTTTAAAGAAATTTTTCATATTCGATCCATAAAACTGTTGTCCTATTATGGAATCTGTATTGATACCCTCTCTGAAACAATCGGTTATGATCACCTCCTTCGTATTGTTCATGATGGTGGTGATTGAATACATCAATGTGCAGAGCCGGAACAGGTGGGCCGGGCAGCTTCACCGGTCACCCTTCATGCAGATTCTGATCTCGGCCCTGCTGGGAATTACCCCGGGATGCCTGGGAGCATTCACGGTGGTTTCGCTTTATACCCACCGGCTGATTGGATTTGCCGGACTGGTCACCGTTATGATTGCCACCTCGGGGGATGAGGCATTTGTCATGTTCTCGCTGTTCCCCGGAAAAGCCTTGATTTTGCAGGGAGTTCTTCTGGTCATCGCCGTAGGAAGCGGCTGGCTGGTGCACCGGTTCGTTCCTGATAAAGATGCTGCCATCCCACACGGGTTCGAAGTACATGAAGCGGACATTTGCCATTGCTTTTCCCGTTCTTCCATTATTCCACAGCTGAAAAAGCTTTCTTTCGAACGGACTGTCCTGCTTCTGGGAACCTTTCTCTTTCTGTTTCTCCTGCTTTTGGGTGCCGTGGGTACCCTTGGGTGGGACTGGAAAAAAATTACTTTTCTGGTAGGTGCGGGCTTTTTGCTTTTCGTTTTCCTCACCGTACCGGAACATTTTCTGAAAGAGCACCTGTACCGCCACGTGGTAAAAAAGCACCTTCTGCGCTTGTTCCTGTGGACCTGGGGAGCCTTTATGGCCCTGTATCTGATCCGGTCGAACCTGTCCCTCACCCACCTGCTGGAAAACAACCTGTACATGGTACTGCTCATTGCCGTGCTCATAGGCCTGGTACCCGAGTCGGGCCCCCACCTTATTTTTGTCACGCTGTTCTCTGAAGGATTGTTGCCTTTCAGTATTTTACTGGCCAATTCCATTGTGCAAGACGGACATGGCATTCTTCCCCTGCTGGCTGAATCACGAAAAGATTTTTTAAAGGTGAAAGCCATTAATATGGGAATCGGTCTCATCACAGGGGGTGCCTTTCTGCTGGCAGGATGGTAAACAGGATTCCGGGTATTTTTTTGCTTAATTCTGTACACCGGGATGTAAAGAATACGCTCGGGTTAATGTACTGAAATGCTTACGCTATGCACTATCCGCCAGAAAATAAATGAAATAAGATAACCGGAAAGACCAAAAAAATGGGTACTATTAAGGGAAAAATAACATCATGCTAATCACCTCATCAAAAATGAAAATCACCATGAAACAAATGCATTGGAAATCTGATCTTAAGAAAACCCGCCTGGCTCTTGCCGGTATGGTATTCTTCATTCTGTTCTCTGCAGGAACAAACGGTGCGGCGCAGGAAGCCCCTGAGGATCTTACGGCCACCATCCATGCAGATCAAACGGGGAAACCCATTCCTCCCTTTATGTATGGAATGTTCACCGAGCTTCTGCACAACATGTTTGAACACGGCATCTGGGCAGAAATGCTCAGCGACCGCAAATTCTTTTACCCGGTGGACAACAGCGAGGAACTGGTGCCCAGAAACACCCGGAGGCACCAGAACCGGTGGAGGCCGGTGGGACCGGAAAAAAATGTGGTAATGGACACTGACCAGGCTTATGTAGGAAAACATTCGCCGCAGATCATCCTTGACGGTACATCCCCCATCGGCATCAAACAGGCGGGAATGTGGTTAAGAACCGGAAAAGAATACACCGGCCGGATAATCCTGTATGGGGATCCGGAAACAAAGGTGGAAGTAAGCCTGGTATGGGGACCGGGTTCCTCGGAAAGAGAAACCGTTGTGATCGACCACCTTACGGGGAATTACATGAAATATCCCTTTCATTTTACTGCCGGCGGGGACACCAACGACGGAACCCTGGAAATTACCGGCACCGGCAAAGGTTCATTTCACATCGGCGCCGTGTCTCTCATGCCCGCCGATAACCTTCATGGCTTCAGGCCCGATCTGATCAACATCCTGAAAGAAATGAATTCCGGGATTTACCGCCTGGTGGGAGGCAATTTCGTTTCCAATTACGAATGGCGGCATGGGATCGGTGATCCCGACCGAAGGCCTCCCCGGTACGACTATGCCTGGAATACCGTTGAGTCAAACGATGTAGGGACCGATGAACTGATCACCATGTGCGAACTCATTGGCGTAGAACCCTATCTGGTAGTCAACAGCGGGTTCGGCGATGCCTATTGCGCAGCCCAGTGGGTGGAATATGTCAACGGACCCCGGGAATCGCCAAACGGGATGTTGCGCGCAGCAAACGGCCATCCCGAACCTTATGGGGTAAAATACTGGGGAATAGGAAATGAAATGTACGGTGTGTGGCAAATGGGTCACATGTCGGCCGGCCAGTATTCCATCAAGCACAACTTCTTTGCGGAAGCCATGCTGGAAAAAGACCCCACGATCGAGATCATCGGTTGCGGGGCAACAATCCTGGAAGCCAGCACGGTGGCACGACATGACCGCAAGAAATCCCCTTCCGGTTTGCCGTATGATTTCCTGTCTCCCGATGACTGGTCGGGAACCCTGCTCTCGGGTTCTTACCAGAATATCGATTACCTGGCAGAACATGCCTATCCCCCGTTCAACATGTATTTCGATAGTGAAAAACAGGAATGGGTACAGGCAGAACGGACGATGCAGGAAATCATCCGGATTACCCCGGGCAGGATCAAAGGAGCAGTGGAATGCATGAAGGAATATGAAAAAAGGATTCCCGGACTGAAAGACAAGCACATCACCCTGTGGCTCGACGAATGGATCTCGGGCGGGGATCTGGGTACCGCCGCCTGCCTGCATGAATTGTTCAGGAACACCAATTATATCAGCATGGCAGGATATACAGGTTTTAACGGCCTCTATGCTATGAACGATGTGAGTTCGGTGATAAGCTCCACCGGACAATTGTACAGGCTGTACCGCAATCATCTGGGAACCGTTCCGCTGAAAGTCACCGGCAACTCACCCGTACAACCACTGCAGGGAACGCCGCTGGTGGATATACCCACCACCCCCCCGGGCAGCTCCACTTCCCCGCTCGATGTTTTTGCCGCTCTGAACGAAGACCAAAGCAAACTGACCATTTCTGTTGTCAACCCCATGCAAACCTCTCAGCAACTGAATATCCGTATTGAAGGGACCAATGTTGGCAACCAGGCCAGGGTATGGACGTTGATACCGCCTACCCGCGAACAACGCCGGAATCAGCTTGAAAATCCGGTGAAAGTGCAGGAAAGCGAAACAAGATTCAGGTCGCCGGTAACCGTCGAACCCATGAGCATCACGCTGTATGAACTGGAGGTAAGATAAAAAGGCCGGCCCCCATGTAACAAAAAAGCTGACGGTATTTGTCAAAGGAACGGTCTCCGGCAATCACTCCCGATTGCCGGGGGCCGTTTCCTCTTTTCGCGCCTCCGCTCGTAACATCCCCCGCACAACACACAGGCTGTTTAAAAACAGGCAACCGGCCCTTTACCAATCCCTCTGTTTTTTCTATTTTTACGGTAACATTCAATGTAAAAAATGGCATATCATGATAACAAAAGAGATCACCAAGGATGTTTTTTTTCTGGGAGGTATTGACTGGAACAGGCGGTTATTCGATTCACTGATCCCCCTGCCCGACGGAACAAGCTACAACGCCTATCTGATCAGGGGAAGTGAGAAGACCGTTTTGCTCGATGCGGTGGACCCTTCCATGGCCCACCAGTTGCTCGATCAGCTAAAAGAGGTGGAAAAGATCGATTTCATAATCTCACACCATGCCGAACAGGACCATTCCGGCGCCATCCCCCATGTGCTGGAAAAATATCCGGATGCTAAGGTCATTGCCACCCCGAAAGGAAAAGATCTGCTCATCGATCATCTTCCGATACCTGCAGATAAAATCCAAACCGTGGCCGACGGGGAAGAACTATCGCTGGGCAACAAATCACTGAAATTCATACACTATCCCTGGGTCCACTGGCCGGAAACCATGCTGACCTATCTGAAAGAGGAACACATTCTGTTTACCTGTGATTTTTTCGGTTCCCATCTGGCTACTTCCGAAACCTATGTAAGTGACGAATGCCGGGTATACGAAGCTGCCAAAAGGTATTATGCAGAGATCATGATGCCTTTCAGAAAGATCATCAAAAAGAATTTCGGCAAACTGAATGATTACCACATCCGGATCATCGCACCCAGTCACGGTCCGCTATACCATAAGCCGGAGTTCATCATCGAAGCCTATAAAGAATGGATATCCGATGAGCCGGGGAACCTGGTGGTGCTGCCTTACATATCCATGCACGGCAGCGTGGAAAAAATGGTGGAAACCCTGGTGGATGCCCTTGGGAAAAAGGGGGTGGTTGTTCAACCCTTCGATCTCACCGTGACAGATATCGGGAAACTGGCTATCAGCCTGGTTGATGCGGCCACCATTGTGATCGGAACGCCTACGGTGCTGGGAGAGCCGCATCCCATGGTAGCCTATGCCGCCCGTTTGGCCGATCTCCTGAAGCCGAAGGTGAAGTTTGCCTCAGTGATTGCCACCTATGGATGGGGTACCAGTGTGGTGGAAAAAATTGCGGAAATGATCCCGCACCTGAAAGTGGAACTGATCGATCCGGTGGTGGTCAAAGGGCATCCGAAAGAAAGCGATTTCCGCGCTCTGGATGAACTGGCCGAAAAGATCGCGGCAAAACACAGGGATCATCAGTTTAAAAGCTAAGGGGCTTTTGCCTGAACCATCATTTGCCGGGGCATTGTTTACCGCTTTTCCAGCCTGACCTTTTCGCCGGCCTTCATGGGAAACCTCAGGATACGCTTCCCGTTCACCGTCATCCAGTGAGGTTCCTTTGTGGAAGTAAACCCGGCCTGATTAAAGGGATCAAGCAGGTTCAGCTCCCCTCCCCTTTCCGACTCCACTTCCACCCATTGCACCGTTCCTTCTTTTTTTCCGGCCGAGACCAGGAAAGCCCCTTCGGCACGGAGTTGTTTGAAAGACAAATCGTTCCAATCTCCGGGTACGGCGGGAAACAGCTCCACCGTCCCCGTATGGCTCCGGATCAGCATTTCCTGTATCCCGGCGGCAAAAGCCATATTCCCCTCCAGGGTGAATACCCTTCCGGTGTTCAGGGATTTACCGGTTCCCGACAGGTCGCCGTTGGCATGAAAGCTGTTCGGCAAACAGAAACATTCGGCAAAGATCCGCAGGGCTTCCGCCGCTTTTTCCCCGTTCCCCGCCCGGGCCTGCAGGCATCCCAGCCAGGAATAGGAATACCCGTTCCAGGTATCACTTCCCAGGCTGTCGAGACGCTTCAAACTGGCTTCCACTATCTTCTTCTCTTCCTCCCCGTGATCCGGGTCGATCAACCCCAGGGGATGGATCCCCAGCAGGTGGGAAAAATGCCTGTGCGACTGCCTGAGGGGTTCCCTAGGAGCAACGGGTAAACCCCCGTCTTCTGCCAATACGGCAAACCCCGGCCATTCGGAAAGGGTTGTGCGGTATTTCATTGCTTCTTCCCGCTTCCCAAGCACTTCCGCCATTTCGGCCGATTTTTCATACGTCCACCGGATCAACGCCAGGTCGAACCCGGTGGTTTGCCTGAACCAGGCATGGATGGAATTGTCGTGTATCTCGGGGCTCGAGCTCAGGGGCAGCCTGCGGAAATTTCCTCCCTCCTTCACACTCAGCCCGTCAAAATGCCGGGCAACGGCCGTAATGTAGGGATACGCCCGTTCTCTCAGAAAAACGGTATCCATGCTGTACCTCCAGTGAAGGTAAAAATGCTGTGCCAGCCAGGCCCCGATGGTGGGTGAAAGGGAATACTGTATCCACCCTCCCATGGGTTCTCCCTGCAGGGTGGTTACCCCGGGCATATTCAACCCGCCGGTACGGAAATAGGTTCGGGTATACCTTTCCGCCGTTTCTTTGACCTCCCACAGCCAGTCGGTAAATGCCTGTCCTTCTTCCGGATGGTTTCCGCTGTAGCATGGCCAGTAACACATCTGGGTGTTCAGGTCGTGGTGGTAATCCCCTTTCCAGGGCGGCAGCTCGTTATTGTCGGCTGTCCACACCCCCATAAGTGGAATGGGGGGCGCTCCCCGGCGTGAAGCCGAACCAAACTTGTACTGTTCCAGGTACCACTGGCGTTCCAGTACTTTGTCGGGCAGAACTACCGACGAACGGTCCCAGTACTCCCGCCACCACCGCCGGTGTGTTTTCAGGTCGGTTTCGAAACCACGCTCCCGTGCGGCAACCACCAGACCGGCAGCATCGGGTTTCTTTTGACTGCCGGGCAGTGAAGCATCGATACTCCACACCCCTTCCAGGGTTCCCTCATCAGGCTGCTCCCAGGCCACATGCACCTGGTAAACAAACCCGCCCCAGCCTTCCTGAGTGGCGGTAACCGGGCGGAAGGTGTGGATCAGTTCGGCTGGAGGGTATCCCAGCCGTTGCAGGCTGCTGCCCGGCATGCCTTCCGCCTCGTGAAAGCCTGGCATAACCAGTATGGGGGCAAGGGTATCGGGCAGGTTCTCAAAACGGAACCATCCGGCCGGCCAGGTGGCATGTACAAAACACTGCATACGCACCCCCGATTCCCACACCACCTCACACAGGGCGGCCCGCAGGTGAAGCCTTACCTCTTTCACCTTACCCAGGCCAGACGTTTCAAACTCAAGGGCACCGCCGGGAATTTTCGTGGGTCCGGGTTCCCGGTCGTAAGGGGCATCGAAGCGCTCCTGCACTTTCCGGTAGTTGCTGTCAAGCACCTGTTGCACAATCCACCCGAATCGGAATTCCGGACCTTCCAGGCCTTTCATGGGCCTGAGGTCCCACAGATCGGACCTGTCAACCGCCACCCTCAGCCTGCCTTCTTTTTCCCACACCATGGCCCCGAGGAGGCCGTTACCAAGCGGGATCCCTTCATCCCACACGGTAGCGGGAGAGGAAAATACCAGGTCGTGCCCGGGTAATGGATCATAGGCCGGCAATTCACGAAAAGTACATTGTGCCGGCAGCATTAGGGCGGTAAGAATAATAAAAGGGGAAATGGTTCGCTTTTTCATAGGAGGAATACTGATTGAATGGATGAGTTGATGATTGCCATGCAATGGATTTTTACCCCAAGGTAGTCATTTTACGCTGGAATGATTTTTCTTTCCGCCGGCAGAAAAACCTCAGGCAGTGCGAAGAGGGGTTTATTTTATTTTCATAAACCCTATTCTTACATTAAGGTTCTACTGGCGTATCGCCCGGAACATGCATTAGAAACAAAACAGTTTCTTATCTTTGCTGCTTACACGGTGAAACGATATGATCCTGCTGGCTTCTCCCGATACCTCTTTACCCCTGACCGATCCGGTATTGAAATTCCTGATCATCCTTCTGATCATTTTGTTCACTCCCATCATTCTGAACCGGCTGAAAATTCCTCCCCTGCTGGGACTGATCGTGGCCGGTGCAGTTATCGGGCCGCACGGGTTCAACCTCATCACCCGCGACAGCAGCATCATCCTTTCGGGAACGGCCGGTTTGCTGTACATCATGTTCCTGGCAGGGCTGGAGATCGACCTGGGGCAGTTCCGGAAGAATGCAGGAAAGAGCACTTTCCTGGGATTGACAGGATTTCTCGTCCCCATGGCCCTGGGAACCATTACGGGGATCTATGTGCTGAACTATTCCGTGGCTACTTCCGTTCTGATGGCCAGCCTCATATCCTCACACACCCTCATCACCTATCCCATTGTCAGCAAGCTGGGCCTGGTAAAAAACCGGGCTGTAACCATTACAGTAGGCAGCACCCTGATCACCGATATACTGGTACTGCTGGTCCTGGCGCTTATTGTGGGCATGTCGTCGGGCGATATGGAACAGTATTTCATGGCAAAGCTGCTCATTGCCTTCGTGCTGTTTGCCTCGGTTGTTATGCTGGTTTTTCCCCTTCTCTCCAGGTGGTTTTTCAAGCAAACGGAAGACAATATCCTGCAATACATTTTCGTGCTGGTGCTGGTATTCCTGGCAGCCGTAATG
Organism: Bacteroidota bacterium; assembly: GCA_011049175.1. Lineage (GTDB taxonomy): Bacteria > Bacteroidota > Bacteroidia > Bacteroidales > VadinHA17 > HyVt-105. Next base: position 18,197 of record DSCJ01000011.1, read on the forward strand.
TCACAGCTGGCCGGCATTGAGGGAATTATCGGGGCATTCCTGGCCGGGCTGGCCCTCAACCGGCTGATTCCGCGAACTTCCCCCCTGATGAACCGCATCGAGTTCGTGGGGCACGCCATTTTCATCCCCTTTTTTCTGCTGGGGGTGGGTATGCTCATTGATTACCGGGCTTTCGTCAGCGACCCCGAAACCCTGGTGGTAGCCCTGATTCTTACCTTCGTTGCCACGGTGGGGAAATACATACCCGCCTGGATCACCCAGAAAACCCTTCGTTTCACCCATGATCAGCGCCGGCTGATCTTCGGGCTCAGCAATGCCCGTGCCGCAGCCACTCTGGCAGCCGTACTGGTGGGATACAATGTGATCATCGGGGAAACGGCAGCAGGGGAACCCATCCGCCTGCTGGGAGAAAGCATCCTGAACGGCACCATCATCATGATCCTGATCACCTGTACCATTGCCTCGTTTGAAACGCAAAAGGGAGCACAGAACATCGCCCGGGAAAAAAATGCCGGCATGGAAGAAGCGGAACCCGATGAACGGATCCTGATCCCTGTAAGCAATCCCGATACGGTGAACGAGCTGATCCAGTTAAGCGCCATGATCCGTTCTGAAAAGAACCGAACCGGGATCTATGCCCTGAACATCATCCCCAACCTCGAACATCCCGAAGAATCCGACATGGACGAGCAGGCCCGGGAGCTTCTGAAAAGAGCGGCTGTTACGGCTTCCTCGGCCGACCTTTTCCTGAAGGAGATCCTGCGTTATGACCTGAACATTGTAAACGGCATTACCGGGGTGATCAGGGAGCACAACATCACCGACCTGGTGCTGGGACTGCACGTGTCGAAAGGCATCTCCGAATCCTTCCTCGGAAACCTCACCGAGGGAATCCTGGAGAAAAGCAATGTCACCACCCTGGTTTACCAGCCGGCCCAGCCCATCTCCACCATCAAACGGCATTTTGTGATCATGTCGCGCAAAGCCGAAAAAGAGCCGGGTTTTCCTTTCTGGCTGCTTAAAATCTGGAACATCGCCCGGAATACGGGCACAAAGATCCTTTTTTACGGCAGGCCTTCTACCCTCGACATCATCCGGGATATCCATGCCAAACACCCCATCGAAGCCGAATTCAGCCACTTCGATAACTGGCACGATTTCATGGCCCTTTCCAGGAATGTGAAACTGGACGATAGTCTGATCATCGTGATGAGCCGCCGTAACAAGCCTTCCTACCATCCCGGCATGGCCGCCATCCCGGAATACCTGAACAAACATTTCCGCTCAAACAGTTTCATACTGATCTATCCAATGCAAACCGGCGTGGCAGGCGGACGCAAATTCGATCTGAACAACCCTTCGCTGCTCGAACCCCTGGAAAAGCTCGACGAACTGGGAAAAACCCTGGCCGGATTGCTGAAAAAGAAACATTTTTCATGATCTGTGGAATAATTGTCCGGTTTCGTTACATATCCTGTCCGGTTGCAAAACAGGCCGGCTTTCGTTACGAGTACAGAAAATATCCATTTAACTGACAATCAAATTATACTGGATCATGGCATGTGGATTGCTTATTGGTAAGGATAAAATTCAACGGTATGTTCTTTCACCATGTAAAGCTTTCTTTACGTAACCTGATAAGAAGATGGCTGATTTCCGGAATCAACATCCTGGGCCTGGGATTCGGCATTTCCTGTACCATTGTTATTTTTCTTTTTGTTCAGCACGAACTGAGCTACAACCGGTACCATGAAAACGCCGGCACCATCTACCGGATCGTGAACAAATATTCCATCCGGGACGAGGGATTGAATTATTCCCCGTATCAGCCCGACGAACTGCCGGAGGGTCTTAAACAGGATCTGCCTTTCGTGGAAAAAGCCACTTCTTTCAGAAGAACCAGCATCTGGGTAAGCCATGTAAGCAGAAAATACCAGCTGAATGTGGGTTTTGTAAACCCCGACTTCCTGGAAATATTCACGCTCGTTCCCCTGGCGGGAAATCTGGAAACTGCCCTGGAAAAGCCACAGTCGGTTATTCTTTGCCGGAACGAAGCCGACATGATTTTTCCCGGTATGGCCGGAAATTACGAGGAAATGATCGGGCAGGCCGTTGAATTCCCTCAGCAACAGCCCAACCAGTTTATGGTGACGGCTGTCATTGATGACCAGCCGGCAAATTAGTCCATCCGCTTCACCGCCCTCACCCATTTCGACAACCGCCATGTTTATCCGCGGTCGAACGATCCTTTCGGGGCCAATTCCGTGTACATCCGCTTACAGGAAGGCACCGATCCGGTAGCAGCAGAACAGTCCGTCAGGTCGCTCATCGGCAAATACATGGGAAAAACCCTGCAGTCGCTGGCCGAATACATGTCGCTGAAGGAAGGGGAATATTCATTCACCTGGGAGCTGCAACCCCTGAAAGATATCTACCTCGACTCGGCACACATTCGCTATTCCTACGAAAGAAAGGGAAATGCCCAGGTACTGTACTTCCTTTCGCTGATAGCGGCATTTATCCTGTTTATTGCCTGTTTCAACTACATCATGCTGACCATCGGGCATTCCATAGACCGAATGAAGGAGCTGGCGATTATGAAGATCGTTGGCGCCCGCCGCATGGATATTGTACGGCTGTTCTGGGTGGAATCGTTCCTTATGTCTGTGATGGCCCTTTTATTGGGGATCGTTCTGGCAGAGCAGCTGCTGCCCCTGTTCAACCGGTTTGCACAGAAAACCCTAACGTTCACCCTTTATCAGAACTGGTCGAGCTATGTTTTCCTGTTCCTGTTGATCCTGCTGATCATTTTTTCCACCAGTTCGTACATTGCCCGTTTTCTTTTCAGGCACAATGACCCCCTTTCCGTTCTCAGAAAAGAAAACCCCCTGAGCCGTGGCAACCGCTTTGCCAGGGTGTTTATCTTCCTGCAGTATTTTATATCGGTAGGCCTGCTGGTCTGTACCCTGGTCATCGTGCGCCAGTTGCATTACCTGAAAAACCAGGATGTGGGATTTGACAGGGAAAATATTGTGGTGCTGAATGTCGATTTTCCCATGTCGAAAATCCATGCCCTGAAAACCAGATTGCTGGATAACCCGGTTGTGGAAGAAGTCAGTATGAGCGACCGGAATTTTGTGTCGGGAAGCAGTGCCAGCACGCTGAAAACAAAAAACGGCGAAATGATCAGAACCCGGATCCTCCGGGTGGATGAAGATTACGTGGCCACCCTGGGACTGGAACTGCTGGAAGGAAGAAATTTCAGGGAAACACAGCCGGGCGACACCGTGCCGGTGGTACTGGTCAACGAAACACTGGTCAGAACCTTCGGCCTGGAAGAACCGCTGGGAGAGCTACTTTATTTCGACCCCATCGGCCGGTATGTGCAGATCACAGGTGTGGTGAGGGATTTCCACTACGATTCACTGAAAGACCCGGTCGATCCCCTGATCCTTGTGCCGTTTCCCTTCAATGCCATCTGGACGGTATTTGTCAGAATACAACCCGAAAACAGGCAGGCGGCCCTGGAACACATACAGAAAGCATGGGAAGAGGTGGTGCCTGAATTCCCTTACGAATATGCCTTCCTGGACGATATGCTCGACGGGCAGTATGTGAACGAAGACCGCTGGGCCACGGTAACAGCAACCTCGGCAACGATAGCTCTCTTCCTCACTGCTATGGGATTGCTTGGTCTCACGGGACTGCTGGTATCCAGACGCATCAAGGAAATCGGCATCCGGAAAGTGAACGGGGCGGATACTTTGCAGATTCTGTTTCTGCTGAATACCGATTTCCAGAAATGGGTGCTGGTGGCTACGCTCGCCGCCTTTCCGGCAAGCTGGTACATCATGCACCGCTGGCTGGAGAATTTCGAAGCCCGCATCTCCCTTTCGTGGATCTATTTTGCCCTGGCCGGACTGGCAGCCATTCTGATTGCCCTCGTAACGGTAACCCTCAGAAGCTGGAAATTTGCATCAAAAAATCCGGTCGAAACCCTGCGGTACGAGTAAAATCCGGGAACGGTGCAGGCAACCTGAGTACCGGAAAGGAAAAACAAAATCGCTTATTTCCCGAACTGCACCTTTACCGACAGTCCGCCATACCTCATACGCAAATGAAGGCTGGTAAGGTCGGTTACCGGCAGCTGAACCCAGGGCTCGACCAGCATGAAGCTGTTCTTCCCCATCGGGAAAGCATACCCAGCCGAAAAGTTCGTCAGCCCGAACAGGTCAACATGACTGAAAGCCGGATGATCGCTTTCGGCAGATACCGTCCGGTAACTGGTGTCGTACGTGATCTCTCCGGTGTAGGTGTTGAGGTTTTCCCGTGTGGTTACGCTCAGGTAACTTCCGCTGAACCGCTGATCAAGGTAAAATACGGTGGAAGCTCCTGCGGAAACAAAAAATCGTTTTCCACCCCGCTCCAGAAGGGTAAACAACAGGTTTACCGGAACTTCCATCGTCAGCATTTCCATGTGGCTGTCGTACGTATCGATTGTTCCCGCCAGATTGCTCATATCATGGGAAGACTCCACCAGGCGGTCTCCCACATATCTGTCACCCAGGCTGTAATTGTGACGGGCCAGGGCCAGTCCGGGACGAATGGCCACCGACCGGTTCAGCCGGTGCTCCATATAAAACCCCACTGCCACACCCGGAGCGCTGGCCACCATATCCTCCACGCTGGCCATCAAACCCGACACGCCGGCCATAAAGCTGGTCTTTCCGGAAGACCCGGCATCCGCTTCCGGCAGGAACATCATCCTCTCTTCTGTTTCCGGCACATCAAGCGCCTCAGGTTTCCTATCCGCAACAGATAAGATGCCGCCTTTCCGTTTTGCCGGCGCCGGCACAAACCGGTAGGCATACCTGTCGGTGTCAGGCCGCCGGGCAGCCTTCTCACGGGGCCGGGTTCCCGCAGTTGTTTCGGAAGCTTTTTCCATGTCGGTGCGAACCGCAGCGGTTGATTTCGCTTCTTCGGCAAACGTGGCGGTTTGCGCCGGCACCTTCCTGTCGCCGGCAATCGTCTCACGGGTTGTTTTCTTCCCGGTCTCCTTCATATCAACGGTATCGGTACGAACCGCCACAGGCCCTGTCTCTTTTTGGCGTTGAAACGTAAGGTACAGGACAGCACTTCCGGCAAAAAGCAGAATTAGCACCGAAGCCGCTTTGGCCCGGAAGGGGATCAACAGGGTAAGCCCCCGTTTCTTTCTGCGGTTCTTCACAAACCTCTTCCATCCCTCATCGGCAAGATGACCGGCATCGTAGCTGTCAAAGGCTTCCTTCACCTTCTTGAGAAATATGTCATCAAACCGGTTCATGGCGCTTTGCTCACTGATTCAAATTTCTTCCTGTACAGTTCCCGTAACATCTTTTTAGCCCTGGCCAGGTTCGAACGCGATGTGGAAACGGTGATCCCCAGCATCTGAGCGATCTCCTCATGCGTATACCCGTCCATTTCGTAAAGGTTAAACGTTACTCTGTATTGTTCGGGAAGATGCCGGTATAGTTCCAGGATATCGTTCACTGCCAGATCCATATCCATTTCCGCTTCGGGTTCCCGGTCTTCTGAAATATCTTCGTCGGCAAATTTCGAACGGTATCTGAAATGGATTCTGTAACGGTCAATGGCCGTGTTGACCAGGATCTTTGCGTACCAGGGTTTAAAAGGCTTCGAAGGATCGTAATTTTCCAGGCTTTCCAGCACCTTCATGAAACTGTCGTTCACCGCTTTCATGGCTTCGTCCTGATTTCCGGCATATCTGATGCAAACCGACATGGCATAGGAGAAGTAACGTTTATACAAAACCTCCTGACAGTATTCCTTCCCTTCCAGGCAACCTTGTACAAGTTGCTGATCAGGTATTCCCTCTGCAGAAAATTTTCTGCTGCCCATCTCTTTTCTCCCGGTTAAGCACTTTAATATAACCTAATTCAGGAGATTTTGTGTTGGTTCTTTCCATATTTTTGCGCTTATCTGAATAATGAAACCAGGTGGCGAATTCATTTCTTCTATGCCGGAAACCAAAGCGGCCGTATGGATCCGGTTATTCATCGTTCACAATGTCCAGATGACTTAACTCAAAAATATTTTCCGGGTTGCTGTAATCGTATTGATAGATTCCGTCATCTCCCACCAGCATTAAAACACCCTGGTAAGGGATCACATCGTATGTATCGATATCGGCATAATGGGCAAGCTGGTTTGCAAGAATGGCCAGGGGGTCAGACCGGTCATAGATCTTCAGCCCGGCCCCGCCGTCGCAGATGAACAGCAGATCGCCGTCTATGCCCAGTCCGTGCGGATGGTACATGGGATACGATTTGACCAGGTACGGATGGGTGATTGACGATATGTCAATCACTTCCAGCAGGTTCTGCGTGCTTCCGCATGCCGTGCCCGAACGAAGTGTGACATAAGCATAGTGATCGTCGGCCACCACCGGGTCGCAGGCGGTAATGTGGTCGTATGAGGATATCTGCTCCGGCCTGGCCGGGTTGCTCAGATCGAAGATCAGCATACCCGTGGTGGTGCCTGCAAACAATTTGTTTTCCAGCAGGAAAAGGGTTTCCATGGTGCGTGGCACTTCCACACTGTCGGCAAGGGTCATATCCGTACCGTTACCATACTCCACGGTTTTCAGCTTCTCGGGCCGGCTGATAAGGTAAAGGTACTGATCATGAAGCATGAACCGGGCCATGGAACCACCCACACCGACGCCACCCGACCAGCTTCCTCCCGTTGTATTCAGTGCTCCGTCCATGGTCATGAAATCACTGCGCGGAAACCAGCCGCCGTATGTGCCGGCTTCCCGTTTCTCGGTAACGGTTTTCACTTCCCAGTCCACAATTACCCCTTCCGGTTTGTTATCGGTTGTGTAGGGGTACATGTTATCCCCTTCCGGCACGATATCCGGAAAAATATTTTCCAGCCGGCCGATCTCCACCGGCTGGTTCACATCGCTGATATCGATGGCTACCAGGTCGATATAGCTGTCGGCAAACAGGATATTTCCCGATATGGCCATATCCACATTTCCCATGATCCCGTAAAAAGCGATCTTTACCGGCGCCGAGGGATCGGAGTTGTCAATCACATGGATCCCTTTCTGATATTCGTTTACAAACAAATAGTTATCTTTAAAGTACATCTTCCCGGGATTTGATATTTCAGTGGCTCCGCTCTTTTTAAAGCTTCCGCGGAATTCGGCATATGGCATCACCACGGGAACATTGGCATCGTACGTCACCAATACATACGTATTGTCTTCGCACGCCGGCAGCAAAGCAACCAGCAAGAGAACAAATCTCATTTTTTTCAGAAAATGGTTCATGGTACAGGGTTTTTAAGTGGTCCGGTTCGGTCTCTTTCCGGTCTATTCATACACGGGATGTAACACCTGCCCCATAAACAGCAGGGTATTGGTGGTTCTTTCACGGATGGCGAATACAAAGGGCTTATCGATCCGGAAAACCTGCGGCTGAGGGGGCATACTGGTTAATTCCACGCCGATGGTGGTAACAGCTGCGGCCTCGGTACCTTCTTCATTCACGTCCACAAAAGTGTTCTGCTTCACGAAATCCACATAGATCTGCGCGTCGGATATTCCCGAAAGATCGGCCACATACGGATCAAACGCATCGATCATCCCCATGCTTCTGAGCTGGTCATTCAGTACTTTCTCATACGAAAATTTGAACTTCGGCATAAACACTTCGGTATCGGCATAATCCATCAGCCCGTCCATTCCGCCGGTAATATCACTCCAGATCCCCGGGGTAAACGATTCGATAAACCCTCCCAGCGATCCGTGGGGTACTATCACCACCATGGTGAAATTGGTGCGGCCGTAGGGCAGCTCAATGGCATTGTATTGATCCCCGTTTACCACCCTGGCTCCAACCTCCCCGTTCATGGTGGGCACATCAAAAGGTTCGCCGGTATCGGGATAAAACGGCCGGTCCTGCGTCAGTGCCTTGTCGAACTGGTAGCTCCAGTCGCCTTTGAAATACAGGGCATTCATCAGGAACATCACCGCCTGGGCAGAAATTTCATCCAGCACTTTCGGGATTTTCCCGTTGGTATGGTCGCTGGCCCACCCGTTGATGGTTTCCAGTGCCGATGGATGCGAAAAATCGAGGGCCTCGACCTGTGCCCCGTAATCCCCGCTCATGGTATTGAGAAAAGGTTCTTTCACAGTGAATCCCTGGCGGTAAAAAATGGCATTGGCCAGGGCCAGGGTCACTTTCGGGTCGGCTTCCAGCAACTGGCCGGTAAGCGATCCCCAGGCTTCATTGATTTGGGATATTGTGAGATTTTCCGGATACTTCAGCGTTTCTTTCAGCTGATCGTAGGTATCGCCGCCGCATCCGTTCAGCAGCATGGTCAGGGCCGTGCCGGCGCTGAGAGGCGACAGCATCAGGTTTTTGTTATCCGCGGAAGCCACCTTGCGGAACAGTTCCACCCCGAAAGCATTGTTCGTCTGGATCACCTGCGGGGCTTCGGCGGTGAGTTCGATGTTTTTCGGGGTAAGATTTACACCCGGGTCGGGATTTTCCTTTGTGCAGGAAGCTCCAGGCATTATTCCGGTAAGGGCCAGGAGCAAAAGGATGTGTGTTTTCATGGTTTTTTATTTGATGATGTATTTCCGGTTGGGATACATGTGTGCCTTTTTTAATTGATACGATGGCCAGGGCTGAAACGCTGCAGGGAAACGAAAATAATTTCCGGAATGTATGGTAATCTTTACAGGGTGCGGGTTACGGATTATGTATATTCACACGGCTGAATAAATTAGAAAGTTCGTGAAGCGAGCCGGGACAAATCATGGATCCCTGTGGGCAGGCCGTCTCTGCGCAGCTATGTTCCATAATTACTACGCATTTCACCAAAAGT
>DSCJ01000023.1 GCA_011049175.1 Bacteroidota bacterium
CAATGCTTTTCAGGCTGTCTTTCCGCTGTGCCACGGCATTCATCAGATGGTGAAGTTCCCAGGAATAATTCATATCAAAAGCCTTTTCCAGAAAACGGGTTTGATCCTCATTCTCGGCCAGGAGGAATACCGGTCTGATCTTCTCCAGTTCCGCACGGGCTTTTTCCCAGAAGCCATAAGGTGTTTTGTGCGGGTGATCCACCCGGAACCCTTCCACTCCCAATTCCACCCAGAATTTCAGCGATTCCAGCATGTAATCCTGCAGCTCCGGATTGCTCCAGTCGAGCTGTACCACATCGGTCCAGTCATATGGAGATATGAAATTCCCCGCCGAATCCCTGGCATACCATTCCGGATGTTCTTCCAGCAAGGGATTGTCCCAGGCCGTGTGATTGGGCACCCAGTCCATGATCACATGAAAACCCATATTCCTTGCAGAATCTACCAATTCCCTGAAATCGTCCATCGTCCCGAATTCCGGATTCACATCCCGGTAATCTTTCACGGAATAATAACTACCCAGCTCTCCCTTGCGATTTTCCTCTCCGATGGGATGAACCGGCATGAGCCACAGAATATCCACCCCCAGTTCTTTCAAGCGCGGCAAATGGAGCAATACCCCGCCAAAGGTTCCTTCTTCCGAAAATTGTCGGATATTTACTTCATACAACACGGAGTTTTTTGTCCATTCCGGATGAACCACTTCCGACCTGAAGAGCTTTTCCGGTACTTCAGCAGGTCGTGTAATCCACTGGTAGGCTTTCCAGAACAAAAGACCAAGGAGAACAATCCCGGCGATAATTCCTATTGTTTTTCCCATAAATATTATTTATTTTTATTTAACCTTATATTAATATTATTAATGTTGCATTTAATTATATTAATTTCACGTTTCACTTCCAAATATAAAAAGCCGGGACAGCCAGCCTGCAGGGCCCGGCCATCCCGGCGTTTTCTCCAAAACGGAACAGGATGTACTAAATGTTCCTGTTCAGGGCATTCAGGTCTTCGAAAGCCTCGATCAAGCGGGCCTTGAAAGCTTCCTCCCCTTTTCTCAGCCAGGCCCGCGGATCATAGAATTTCTTATTGGGTTTATCCTCGCCCTCGGGATTACCGATCTGCGACTGCAGGTAATCTTTCTTTTCTTCGTAATATTTCTTCACCCCGATCCAGAAAGCCCACTGCATATCGGTGTCGATATTCATTTTAATGACACCATATTGAATGGCTTCGGTAATGAGGTGTTTTTCCGACCCGGAACCTCCGTGGAACACAAAATTCACCGGATTGGACCGGGTGTTGAATTTTTTCTGAATGTGCTCCTGGGAATTTTTCAAAATCACGGGGCTAAGCTTGACATTCCCCGGTTTATAAACGCCATGGACATTCCCGAATGCGGCCGCCACGGTAAAGAAATCGCTCACTTTTCTCAGTTCTTCGTAAGCATAAGCCACTTCTCCGGGCTGGGTATACAAACGTGAACTGTCGATACCCGTATTATCCACTCCGTCTTCCTCCCCTCCGGTCACTCCCAGTTCAATTTCCAGGGTCATTCCCAGCTTGCTCATCCGTTCCAGATATTTTTTACTGATAGAAATATTTTCTTCCAGGGTTTCTTCGGAAAGATCAAGCATATGAGAAGAATACAGGGGCTTTTTATGCTGCCGGTAGAATTTCTCACCGGCATCGAGTAATCCGTCGATCCAGGGCAGCAGTTTTTTAGCGGCATGGTCGGTATGCAGAACAACCGGTACTCCATAGGCTTCAGCCAGGGCATGAATATGCTGGGCTCCGGAAATCCCTCCCAGTATGGCTGCCTGTTGATTCTCGTTGCTCAGGCCTTTCCCGGCAAAGAACACCGCTCCTCCGTTTGAAAACTGGATAATCACGGGGGAATTGACTTCACGGGCTGTTTCCAGTACGGCATTGACCGAATTGGTTCCCACCACATTCACGGCAGGCAGGGCAAAATTGTTCTCATTGGCATAATCGAAAAGGTCTTTCACATCCTGTCCGAAAAGCACTCCCGGTTTAAATTTAGGTGTACTCATAATCAGCTTTTTTAGTTATTAAAGGTACTTCCCTCTGAAGGGTTAAAATTAGTTCGTTTCAGGGAAAGAAAAAAAACTTTCCCTTACTTCACGGGAAAAACCTTTGTTTCATCTGCCGACAGCCATTCTTCCTGGCTGTACACACTGATTTTCACACCCACCTGGCTTTTATTTGCAATAATCACATCCTTCCGGCTTACGGTCACCTGTAGCAGGCTTTCACGGAACCTCACATAGAAGGAATATTTCTCCCACTTATCGGGGATCATGGGATGAAAAAAGATCCTTCCTTCCCGGGTGCGCATGCCTCCAAAACCCAGCACAATAGCCATCCAGGTTCCTGCCATACTGGTAATGTGCAATCCTTCTGCCACTTCCTTGTTGTAGTCGTCCAGATCAAGCCGGGCTGTTCTCAGGTAAAGTTCATAGGCCTTTTGCTCGTAACCGATCCGCGCGGCCAGCACCGAATGCACACAGGGCGACAGGGACGATTCGTGCACGGTCCGCGGTTCATAGAAATCGAAATTTCTCCGGATGATTTCCGTATCATACTGATCTTCCAGAAAAAACAGACCCTGCAACACATCGGCCTGTTTTATAAAGCAGGAACGCAGGATCCTGTCCCACGACCAGTGCTGGTTCAGGGGTCTGATGGCCGGATCCAGGTTGGCGGCTGTCATTTGTTCCTTGTCAAGGTATCCGTCCTGCTGGATAAAAACCCCTTTCTCCTCATCGTAAGGGAAATACATGTTTTCAATAATTTCCTTCCAGCGGGCTGTTTCCTCCTTCTCCCTGAACCCGGTTTTTTCCACCACCTGGCGGTATCGTCCGGCATGTTCCTTCCTCACAAAATCAATGGCCGATAGGGTATAGGAAAGGCACCATACCGCGATGGTATTTGTGTACCAGTTGTTGTTCACGTTGTTTTCGTACTCATTCGGACCGGTAACCCCCAGAATAACATATTTCTGGTGGGGTTCGGAGAAATTGACCCGTTGGGCCCAGAACCTGGAGATGGCGATCAGCACTTCCAGGCCGAAATCCGCCAGGTACTGGTTGTCGCCGGTATACCGGATGTAATGGTAAATGGCGTAAGCAATAGCTCCGTTCCGGTGGATCTCTTCAAATGTGATCTCCCACTCATTATGGCATTCCTCCCCGTTCATAGTCACCATAGGGTAAAGGGCCGCCCCGCCGCAGAACCCAAGTTTCACGGCATTCTCTATGGCCTTCTGCAAATGCTTGTAACGGTATAGCAGCAGGTTCCGAGCTACCTTTTGGTCGGAAGTACTCAGGTAGAACGGAAAGCAAAATGCCTCGGTATCCCAGTACGTACTGCCCCCGTATTTTTCGCCCGTGAATCCTTTCGGGCCGATATTCAGGCGTTCATCATCTCCGGTATAGGTCTGGTTAAGCTGAAAAATATTGAACCGTATCCCCTGCTGGGCCTCATCATCCCCTTCGATCACGATATCGCTGGTTTCCCATTTCCGTTGCCAGGCTTCTGCCTGTTCGGAGAGCATCCGGTCGAAACCTTTGCTCACACAGCGTTTCAGCACCTTTCCGGCAGCTTCCAGTATCTCTTCCGGTGTGTGGTTCAGGCTGGTAGGCTGACAGCCATATTTCACCACGGTTACCGGCTGGTTTCTTTTCACTTCGCACCGGTAATGCAGGGACACATATTTTTCCTTCAGTACCGGATGAGGGGACGCCGGGCAGGGCTTCCCGCCGATAAGGACCTCGCCATGAATCCCAGTACAAATATAAAAGCCCAGCTTTTTTGTTTTCATTACCAGAAAAGCTTCGGGAATATTTATTTCCGGATGTACCGGCTCCCAGAATTTTTCACGGTAATTGGCATCTTCGTTCCTCACATCCCCGTCGATATCCAACCCGATATCCATTTTGCCGTCAAAGTTTTCAGGGGTAACGGTATATTTGATGGCTCCGGCTTCCGGTTCTGTTATGCTGAGAAACCTGATCACCCGGGCCGATATTTTCTTTCCGTCGGGCAGGGTAAGCCGGTATTTCCTCTCCAAGTACCCTTCGTGCATATGCAAAATCCGGGTAAATTCCTCCACTTTGCCACGTGCCAGATCCAGCTCCTCTCCCCCGATACGGATCCGTACCCCGATCCAGGCAGGGGCATTAATCACCTTGGCAAAGTACTCGGGATATCCGTTCTTCCACCAACCCACGCGTGTTTTGTCAGGGTAATACACTCCCGCCAGGTAATTCCCCTGTAGGCTGTTACCGGAATAGGTTTCCTCAAAATTGGCCCGTTGCCCCATATGGCCGTTCCCCAGGGCAAAAATGCTTTCCATGTCTCTTTGCCGGCGCGGGCGGAATTCATTCTCCACAATATTCCACCGGTCAGTTTCTACCAGTTTTTTCATCGGCTACGCTTTCAGTTTCACCCGAACAGGGGTTTCATGATTTAATCCTTCATCCACATCATGTACAAACAAAACCAGGACGGCGGCCACGATCATGGAAACACCTCCCAGAACCAGGGCATAGATAGCCTGCTGGTCAAACAGGGTGCGAACCACAAATCCCAGCATGGCAGCGGCGGTGATCTGGGGAATTACTATAAAAAAGTTGAATATCCCCATATAGACTCCCAGCTTCTTCTGTGGCAGGGATCCGGTCAGTATGGCGTAGGGCATGGCCAGGATGGAAGCCCAGGCCAGGCCTATCCCCAATTCGGAAACCAGCAGCCAGCGGGGATCAGGGATCAGGTAAAAACTGATCAGGCTGAGGCCGCCCACCACCAGGCATATAAAATGCACCTTTTTCCGGGTTATCACTCTGGCCATCAGCATGATCACAAAAGCCATCATGGCGGCAAATCCGTTATATACGGCCATCAGCACCCCCACCCAATCGGCCCCCCGGTTGTATTCCTGCTGTATGTGCAAAAGCCGGGCAGTGGTTTCCGGGCTCAGCATCAGCAGATCGGCTTTGTGCGGATCGGTGAAATACCCGGCCAACCTGACGGTGGAAATCACCTCTTCTTCTCCGGATTCCAGTTTTTTGCGGTATTTTCCCAGATCATTCCCTACCTCATGGGTATGTTTCCACTGAGCCGATTCATCCAGACGGCTCAGCCTTTCGAATTCACTGACCAGTTCCATGACCATGGAGCGGCTAAGGGCCATGTCGTATTTTGTACTGGTTACCCCCGCCGTGGTATATATCCACATGGAAAACAGGGCAAACCATGAAAAAAACTGAACCCCGGCCAGCTGTTTCATGGTTCCGGGCATGTAATACAGGTCGTTAATGATCGTGACCAGCCCCAACTGTGTTTTTCCCTGACGGGTAAACAGACCGGTCAGTATCTGCAACAGCCCGAACAGGGCAATGCCACCGAAAAAAACTCCCAGCCCGTAATCCATGTAAATGAAAGTATCGAACAGAAAGAACAGGGTCAGTCCGGTCAGCAACCAGATCAGCCCGTTACGGAACAGGCGGGTATCTTTCACCGGATGCAGGGATTCCCGTTCATTGCCCTGATGATTTTGTTCGTCGGCAGCCTCAAAAGCTTCCATTTCTTCCGGAGAGTACTCCTTGCTGCTAACCACGGTCCACAATACCGCCAGGAAGAAAACCATCCCTCCGATGTAGAAAGCGAATTTCACAGAAGGCGGTATTTCGCCTTCAGCAGCCACATTCGATATATTGAACCAGTTGGTAAGCACCCAGGGAAGAGCCGAAGCAATAATAGCCCCCGTACCAATAAAAAAGCTTTGCATGGAAAACCCCATGGTCCGCTGGTGGGAAGGAAGCATATCACCCACAAAGGCACGAAACGGTTCCATGGAAATATTAATGGAAGCATCCATGATCCACAGCATACCGGCAGCAACCCACAATACGGGAGAATTGGGCATGAGAAAAAGAGCGGCAGAAGCCAGGATGGCCCCGGTAAAGAAATACGGGCGGCGCCTGCCCAGCCTGTTCCAGGTACGGTCGCTCATATGCCCGATGATGGGCTGCACAATGAGGCCGGTAACGGGTGCAGCGATCCACAAAATGGGTATATTGTCAATGCTGGCACCCAGGGTTTCAAATATACGGCTTACATTGGCATTCTGAAGAGCAAATCCAAACTGTATACCCAGAAAACCGAAACTCATGTTCCATATCTGCCAGAAACTCAATGCAGGTTTCTTCTTCATGAGAGCATAATTTTTAACATCCGATTTCTCCAAACAGGGGATTAAAATAACCAGAATTTTCGAATAAAAAACACTCTTAATCGCTTAATTGATAGGCATTTTAAGGTGTTGTCGCAAAAGGCCTGTTTCAAACGTTTGCACCCAGATACCGGTTTGTTAAAAAAAAAATTTTCTGTGGATAAAATTTCCGGCTTCATTCAGGAGGGATTATTGGGAATAATCATTGGTTTTCGTACCTTGCTTAATATTTCCATCGGATTATTCCGGTCAATCCCGGACTGGCAATGAAAAAGGAACCTGCACATATCAGCCACTTCCTGAATCCTCAGGAAGCAACCCCTGCATACGGCAACGGTGGTTTTCACCCGCTGGATGTCAGAATTGCATACCGGAATGAAATCATCAGGATCAGAAGCAGGATCTGTGAATACCTGAGGTTTTATCAAAGTGATGTGAAAAAATTGTCGCGTGAGAACCTGCAGCAGGTAAACTATATCATGACGGGGTACTTTACCACGGAAATTTTCGACCGGATCATGAAAGAAAGGTTATTCCCCATCTACGACCTTCTGGTGGATGAAGCCAGGCTGATACACAATATCATTGAGTTTAATGAACCTTTCGAAATACAGCATTTTACCCCCAGGAACTTTTCCCGCGAATATGCCAAACATACCACGGAAATTTCCCATTTGCTCGATGACCGGTTGAAAGAACTGTACCTTGCCGAAGTGAAGGGATTGTTTGCAAAGAATGTCGACCCCCAGAAAAGCAAGGAAGTATTCAGGGTATGCAACTATTTTGTGCACTACATCAACTGGAACAATTCCTTCGCGGGTTTTTACGAAACCACTTTTGAAGTAATGCCGAAAGGGCTGAAACTTATTGAAAATTTTTTCTCCGAAAAGCTGCAAACAGTCATAAAAGCCTATATGGCTTTCAGCACCCAGGTGAAAATCATCAGGCGCAGATTCGAAAAGATGGATCCCGGCAAAATTTCCATCCTGAGCTATTTCGAATGGGAAAAAGATATCAGGGAGTTCCTCCTGAAAAATTTCGATAAAATTTTCGGCAGTAAAGTGGCTGAAAAATATGTCAACAGCCTGCATGAAGTACTGTATCACTACATGCTCGATTCAAGCCTGAAACAATAAACCCCTATTTCACCACCCAGGGAAGAACCAGCTGTTCGTTACTCTCGAAGTACCAGAAATACATTCCCGGAACCAGGACAGGAACGTCCACTTCCAGCCTGTCGGTTTCCCGCATTTCTCCCTGCAAAAAAGTTTGACCCGAAATCCCTTTTAGTGACCAGGTTGCTGTCAGGCGAACGGAAAAAAGGAAAGTGACTCTGCCCGGAAGACCGGCAGGATTGGGGAAATATGCCACACGAAACCCACCCGGAAGCTCCTCCACACCCAGCGGGCTGATCTCCACCTCCAGCAAGGAAGTGTCGCCCGGACAACCGTTTGCTGCGGTTTTGGTTACCCATACCTTCCCTGAACCGCACCTTCTCCATTTCACCTCTATCTGAAAACTGCCCTGCCCCCACATAATCAGGCCGTTTTCCACTTTCCAGGAATACACCGCTCCTTCTTCGCAGGGAACGGAATAGACAGCCGTAGCCCGCGGATCCACCTCATCCGGTCCCGATATATCGCCTGTAATAACCGGCGGCGGCTGGGATAACCGGATACTGTCCACAGCCACATTCATGGCTGCATCGGTTACTGTCACCCGGTACCAGATACCACCGGAAAGGCCGCTTACCCCGGGCGTGGTGGTTTGTGCGGGGTCATCCCACCGGTAGCTGTAGGGAGACTGCCCTCCCGAAGCTTCTGCCACAGCGCCCCCGTCGGCGTAGCCATAGCAGGTCACTTCTGTGCTGTCAACAATATCCACACGCAGCGGAGAAATACCGGAAACACTCACATAATAATCGATCCGGTAATCATGAATCCATTCACCTTCCCATTTTTGCCAGGTTTCCCTCTGCAGGTTCCCATACGGGTCATAATCGAAAAGATACCTTTTTTCTTCATCCCATATCTGTACCGTATTATTCCAAACCCTGTACAGAATGAGGGTGTCCCGGTTTTCCTTGTTCTGAAAGTACAGATAATCCACTATCGGGTTCCAGGAATCACCTTCCGCCTGATAACTTTCATACAGTTTCCTAATCACCACATCCAGTGGATTATGCTCATACACAACCCGGGAAACCGATTCCCAGGAATTTCCTTCCACCCAGTTATACTGGATTTCTTTCACACACAACCCATGTATATTATATTCATACAGGAATTTATAATCATTCACAAAGGCAGACAGGCCGTTGTCCCAGTTCTGCCGGATATTTTCCAGAACCGTGTCATGGTCATACACCCACAGGTACCGGTGATTGTTGACCCACTGATCTTCCGCATACTGCTGGTAGGTACGTGATATTCTGTTCTGCGATTCATCGTATTCATAAAGATACCGGTGGCTGTTTTCCCAGTCCCCCGGCGGGGAAACCATGTTCTGCGTAAGCTGCTCGGTGACATTGACAAACAGGTCATAGGTATATACCACCTGCCGGGTTACTGTCCAGACTCCCCCCTGATAGTCCTGGGCTTCGATACGCATCAGCCGGCCGTCATCATACTCATACAGGTTACGCCAGGCAGGTGTCCATCCATTGTCCTGCCGGGCATAAACAGTCAGGTCCTTTCGCGAACCGTCGTCGTGATAGGTATAGGTATTTTTCTGCAGGGGTAACCACTCACCCATTGCGGGAGTATAATCATACTGGATAACCGAATCGAGAAAAAACCGGATCTTTCTTTCGGCCGTTACAGCCGGCCATACCTCCAGGGAATCCATATAGCGGGTATACGGACGTACAGGCAGCTCTTCCCGGGTCTGGCCCGCGGCGCCGGTAACCGTCAGCAGGAAGGCCAGACCTGCCACGAATTGTTTTGTTACACGTGAAATCATCATCCAGTACAGTATACGCTTATTCGGGTCCATTGGTTCGTCGCCTTTCCCTTAAAAGAAAGTGTTAAAAATACCCGATCGGATATTTTTTCAGTTCCCTGTCGAGTTTTCTGGCCCCTCCCGTCAGCCTGTCGAGTTCCGCCCAGAAAAGAGGACCATGGTTACGGTGTACCGTATGCACCAGTTCATGAATCAGCACATAATCGATCAGGTGATCGGGAAGTCTCATGAGATGCAGATTCAGGCTAATATGGTCTTTCCCCGAACAGCTTCCCCAGCGGGTCCGGTTTTCCCGTATGCTGACCTTCCGGTAGGAAAAGCCATGCTTTCGCGCAAGAAACCCCAGTCTTTCCGGAAGGTATTCACAGGCTTCCTTCCTCAGCATCCGGACCATGGACCTGCGGGCGATCTGCTGCACCGTTCCGGAAGCAGGATCCGCATTCTCAGGAAAGTTCAGTACGGCTGTTCTTCCCCGGATACGAAATTGCATACCCCGGCCACCCCAGGGTTCCAGCAACAGAAAATGGGCACGGGTAAAATACCGGTTACCCGGCAGAAAAACCGTTTGTGATGCCTGCTGCCTTCTGATTTCTCCAATCTTCTTCCTGAGCCAGGGTTTCTTCCCCTCCAGCCATTTTTCGGCTTCTTTCATGCTTACCCTGTCCGGCACGGTCATTTTCACCCCGGCTTCACGGTCTACCTGCAACCGGAGGTATTTGCCCCGGTGCGTTCTGACCACCCTGATCTTCCCGATCCCCTCTACGCTTATGTTGTTTGCCTGTGTCAATTGCATGGAAAATATCGTTCATGGTAATAAAAATACAAGCTTTTCGTTCATTTTCCCTGGTTAGAGATGGATTTTCCCAAGAAAAATATTCCGTGCCTGAAGGATATACTTCAGAAAGGTTTAACTTTGAACTTTTGTTAAATGGAAATTCATGAGATTCATGCGAAAAAGCAATATTTTCTGCATATTGGTATTGTTTATGCCGGGAATATGGGCCTATGCCCAGACCGAACCCTGGACACTGGAACAGTGCATACGCCATGCCCTGGAAAACAATATCCAGATCAAACAGCAGGAACTGAATACCCGGTACCAGGAAAATGCCTTTGACCAGTCGCGGTACGACCTGCTGCCCAGCCTGAATGCCTCAGCCTCGCACAATTATTCCTTTGGCAGGGCCCTGGACGAAACCACCTACGGTTTCGTTGAAGGTACCGAGCGGATACAAACCAACAATTTTCAGGCGGGAAGCGGTATTACCCTGTTCAACGGCCTGCAGAAGATCAACACCATAAAGCAGAACCGTTACGACCTGCTGGCCAGCCGGGAAGACCTGGATAAAATGAAAAACGACATTTCCCTGAATATTGCCCTGGCCTATCTTCAGATACTTTTCAATGAAGAGCTGATGGAAGTGGCACACAATCAGCTCGAAGTAACCCGTTTACAGGTTGAACGGACACGCAAGCTGGTGGAAGCCGGCAGCCTGCCGCATGGCAGCCTGCTGGAAATTCAGGCTCAGGAAGCCGCCGAGGAACTCCAGCTGGTAAACAGCCGGAACCAGTACGATATTTCCCTTCTGAACCTGGCCCAGCTTCTGGAACTGGATTCCGTAGGTGATTTTACCATTGCCCGCCCCGAACTGGATGTGCCCGACGAAGATCAGCTATCCCTTTCTGTTCGTGATATTTACGCCAGGGCTGAAGCTATACTGCCCCAGGTAAAAAGCGCCGAATATTCCCTGATGGGTTCTCAAACATCACTGAAAATTGCCCGGGGGGCAAGAAGCCCCTCCCTTTCCATGAACCTGTTCAGCAGTACCGGCTATTCCGATGCCCGGGAAAGAATGGTTACCGATGAGACCGGCATGCCGGTGCTCGACCCGGTGACCAATCTGCCAACATATGAACCATATCCTTTCTGGGACCAGCTGGATGATAACATCACCTATGGCTTCGGTTTTAGCCTGAGCATTCCCATTTTTAACCAGATGCGTACCAATACCAGCATCAGCAACGCCCGCATCGGGGTAATGAACGCACAGCTGGCCCTTGAAAACACCAAAAAGCAATTATACAAAGAAATACAGCAGAAATATGCCGATGCGCTGGCTGCACTGAAAAAATACAATGCGAGTTTGAAAACCCTTTCCTCCATGCAGGAATCGTTCCGCTATACCGAACAGAAATTCAACGTGGGGCTGGTCACTTCCGTTGAATACAATACGGCCAAGAACCAGCTGACACGAACCGAATCGGATTTGCTACAGGCTAAATATGAATATATTTTCCAGCTGAAGGTGCTGCAATTTTATACCGGGAAAGCACTGGAACTTTAAACAGAATCTTTATTCAAACCCTCATCCATGAAAAAGAAACCTTTCCGTTACATTCTGATTGCCGTCATCCTGCTTCTGATACTGGCAGTTGTGGGAAAAAGTCTGGGATGGTTTGGCCGGGAATACCGGTTAAAAGTGGCTGTGGAAAAAGCCGAACGCCGTACCATTGTGGAACTGATCACCGCCAACGGGAAAATCCAGCCGGAAACCGAGGTCAAGATCAGCCCGGAAATCTCGGGGGAAATTGTCGAACTTCCCGTAAAGGAAGGGGATGAAGTAAAGGCAGGGGACCTGCTGATCAAGATCAATCCCGACATTTATATTTCCGCGCGCGACCAGGCACTGGCTCAGTTGAATACAGCCAAAGCACGCCTGGCACAGGCTGAAGCCCAGCTACTGCAAAACGAACTGTCATTTAAAAGAAACCGGCAGCTTTTTGAGCAGAATGCTATTTCACAGGCCGACTTTGAAAGCACTGAAGCCAGCTACAAAATGGCACAGGCCGAATACCGCGCCGCCGAATTTTCGGTGAAAAGCGCGGAAGCCAGCCTGAAAAGAACTGAAGAAGACCTGGTGAAAACCACCATCTATGCTCCTATGTCGGGAACCATCTCCATGCTGCTGGTGGAAAAAGGCGAAAGGGTGGTGGGAACCTCCATGATGAGCGGCACGGACCTGATGCGCATTGCCGATCTGAACCGGATGGAAGTGGTGGTGGAAGTCAACGAGAACGACATTATCCGGGTCAATCAGGGTGATACGGCCTTTGTGGAAGTGGACGCCTACCTCGACAAAACCTTCCGCGGTGTGGTGACCGAAATCGCCAACTCGGCAACCACCACCGGAGTAGCTACCGACCAGGTAACCAGTTTTAATGTCAAAATACTGCTTCTGAGAGAATCCTACCAGGACCTGATTACCGAAACAACGAAAAATCCGTTCCGCCCCGGTATGTCGGCCACCGTTGATATCCAGACAGAAACACGGCATCATGTCCTCTCGGTCCCCATCCAGTCGGTTACCACCCGGATTGATTCCACCGGAAAGGTAAAAGAATCAACCGGGAAAGAGGAAAAATACCGTGAGGTGGTTTTTGTGGTAAGAAGGGATACCGCTTTTATGCAGGAAGTGGAAACGGGCATTCAGGATGACAGGTATATTGAAATACTCAAAGGGCTTACAGATACCTGCCGGGTAGTGAAAGCTCCCTATTCGGCCATTGCCAGAAAACTGGAACACGGCATGGGGGTGGAAATCGTGAGTGAAGATGCCCTGTTCCGGGAAGAAGAAGAATAACTGATGAAACACCTATGATCCTGTGCATTGAAACGGCCACCCCGGTGTGTTCCGTTTGCCTGTCGGATAAAGGAATTCCGGTAATTCTGCGGGAAAGCACCCGGCTTCGCGACCACGCCTCCCGGCTCACGCTTTTTATTGAAGAAGTACTGGCAGAAGCGCGTATCCGTGCAGGTGATCTGGATATGATCGCCGTCAGCATGGGCCCGGGTTCCTATACCGGCCTGCGAATCGGGGTTTCGGTAGCCAAGGGGCTGTCGTACGGAGCAGGCGTCCCCATGGCAGGCATATCCACCCTCAAAGCCCTGGCACAGGGAGCCCTGAACCTGCCGCAGGTCAGGGAAAAAAAAGAATCCTGCCCCGGACAACATATTCTTGTTCCCATGATCGATGCCCGCCGGCTGGAAGTGTATACGGCCCGGTATACCCGCCGGCTGAAAACCCTCAAAGAACCTCATGCCCTGGTGGTGGAATCAGGATCGTTCCGGGAACTCCCCGAAGACCGCATCCTGTTTTTCGGAGGCGACGGAGCCGGAAAATGCAGAAAGCTGATCACCCACCCAGGGGCCGTATTCCTCGATCAGCTGCATGCCTCGGCCGGGCATCTGGCTCCCCTGGCCGGTGAACTCTTTGAAAAAAAGGAATTTGCCGACACAGCATATTTCGAACCCTTTTATCTGAAAGATTTTATTCCAACCGTTCCACGCAACAAACTCAGGTAATGATTTTATATACAGCCTGATCCATTCAGGCACGGTGTTTGGTAGATGTTCTTAAATGCCCGGTTATGAAAATGAAATGGCTGGCAGCAGCATGCGTCTTCCTCCTTAACCTGCAAACAGGCAAGGGGCAGAATAACCCATACACTCCTCCTTTCCTGGTTGGCGAAAAACTAACCTACCTGTTGCATTACGGAATCCTCAACGGAGGTAGAGGAACCCTTGAGGTGAATAAATCAACCCTTGACGGGAAAGCCATATATCATGCTGTGGCCCGGGCCAATACCATCGGGCTGGCCGACAAGCTGTACAAGGTGGAAGATGTGTACGAAAGTTTCATGGATCCCCTGACCGGCCTTCCCGTCAAGGCCATCAGAAACATCCGCGAAGGAAGGTACCAGTATTACAATGAGACGTTCTTCAACCGCGACAGCAACCGGGTCTATAGCCAGTTATCGGGTTATCATGATACTCCCGAGGGAATCATCGACATGGTTTCGGCCCTGTATTATCTGAGACTGGTTGACCGCAACCAACTGGCCATTGGCGATAAGATCGATCTGATTACCTATTTCGCCGATGAAATCTATCCCCTTCCGGTAAGATACCGGGGGATGGAAACTCTGAAAACCCGCCTGGGTACTTTCCGGTGCCATGTTTTTGCTCCGGTAACCGAACCGGGAAGGGTGTTCAAAACCGAAGACGATATGCTGATGTGGTTCACCGACGACGATAACTTTATCCCCATCCGCATCCAGTTCGACATGTGGGTGGGTTCCATGAAAGTAGACCTGGTGGAATACAGCGGCCTGAAGTATCCCCTTTCTTCCCGGCTGGATTGAGATAATTCCTGTACACGCTGTGATTTTAACCGAATTTTCAGTTATTTTTGCACCATCGGACCAATACAGAGAGCGAATTTATGGCAACAACAGCAGATTTCAGGAACGGCCTGTGCATAGAATTCAACAACGACATTTATACCATTGTCCAGTTCCAGCATGTAAAACCGGGAAAAGGCGGAGCTTTTGTCCGAACCAAACTGAAAAGCCTTACCACCGGTAAAGTGATCGACAATACCTTTACTGCCGGCGTCAAGGTAAATACGGTGAGGGTGGAAAGACGACCCTACCAGTTTCTGTACAAAGACGATATGGGCTACCACTTCATGCATAACGAAACCTTCGAACAGGTTGCCATTCCCGAAGATCTCATCAGCGCTCCCGATCTTCTGAAAGAAGGACAATATGTGGAAATGGTATTCCATGCCGATTCAGAAACGGCCCTGAGCTGCGAACTCCCTCCTTTTGTTGATCTGGAAGTCACCTATACCGAACCGGGGGTGAAGGGAGATACGGCCACCAATACCCTGAAACCCGCTACCCTGGAAACAGGGGCCGAGGTGAATGTCCCGTTGTTTATCAATACGGGCGACCGAATCCGGGTCGATACACGCGATCACAGTTACTCGGAAAGGGCCAAGGACTGAAAAAGCATATTCACTCAGAACCCATGAGCGAGAACCCCTCCATAAAAAGGCTGCAGGTATCCAAATTCAAGCTCAGCGCCCTGCTTGACATTACCATGGCCATCAATGAAAACCTTCCCCAGGAGGAGCTGCTCAAAAGGTATGAAAGATTATTACGGGAAGACCTGAATATCGGCAAAATCCTGATCTTCAAGTTTTCCACCGACTGGGAACTGATCCTGACCGCGGGATGTACCGAAGACATGTACCGCGACATCGACGTGAACAGAGACCTGATCCCCATCCGGGAAATCACCTATAATTCAGATTACGAAGAAAATTACCTTCGCCATTTTGATATTACCATTCCCGTCATACACAAGGGTTCGCCCCTGGCTTATGTGCTGATTGGCGATATTGACGAAGAAGAGAAAGGGATGAGCCCCACCATCAAGCACCTGCATTTTATCCAGACCCTTTCCAATATCATCATGGTGGCCATCGAAAATATCCGCCTGTTCAATGAAAGCCTCCGGCAGGAAGCCATCAGGAAAGAGCTGGAGCTGGCCTCGAGAATGCAGACCATGCTCATTCCCAACAACGAAACCCTTCCCCGCACCGATAAAATATGGGTTTCAGCATTTTATCACCCGCATTATGACGTGGGGGGTGACTATTACGACTGCCTGCGCCTGAGCGAACACGAGGTGGGTTTTCTTATCGCCGATGTGTCGGGAAAAGGTATCTCCGCCGCACTGCTCATGTCGAACTTCCAGGCCAACCTCCGGGCCCTGTTCACAGCCGATATCCCTCTGGAAGACATGATCAGGATACTCAACCAGCGGGTTATTGAAAATGCCAACGGGGAAAAGTTCATCACCCTGTTTGTTGCCAAATACCATACCGCTTTCCGGAAGCTCGAATTCATCAATGCCGCACATAATCCACCGGTTTTCTTCGACGGGATGAACAAGAACCTCACAAAACTTGAGACGAGCTGCCTGGGTGTGGGTATGCTCGATCATATTCCCCGAATCGATACCGGAGAATTCACCGTAAGCCCGGGGTCAAAGATCATTTGCTACACCGACGGACTTTCAGAACTGCACGATGAAAACGACCAGGAAATGGGAACGCGGGCCATTGAAGCCTGCATCAGCGACGGGCAGAGCATCGAGGAGAATATCAGAGGGATCATTGCCAGCCAGAACATTCTGACCGGCAATAAAAACATTTTTGACGACATCACCCTGATCGGGGCCCAGTTTTTTTAACCGCCCTCCTTTTCTTTCCTTCCCACCATCATCACACTGAGATAATCCCCGGCCTGTTCAGGGGAAATGACCCGAAAATCACCGGCATATCCCGGCTCGGTATGATTGGTGTGTACCCGGTGAATGACCCCGGTATCCCGACCAGATAAAACAGCCTCCACGGCATCGGGGGAATATAAATGCATGTCCATCCCATACCCCTTCCCTATCCCGGCCAGGGCAAGCCGCTGCCTGATCCGCAACACCGAGCGAATCCGCTGAAACACTGTTCTTCGTCTGCAGTCAGCCACAGGCACCTGAAGCAGAAGGATCCCTCCGGGCTTCAATACCCGGCCCAGTTCCCCCAGATAATGCAACCCTTCTTCCACGGGAATGTGTTGCAGCACCAGTAGAGCCAGTATAAAATCAAAGGTGTGATCCCCGAACAGGGACAGACCGGGCCGGTCATGATACACAAACCTGACGGGGCTTTTTTCACCGGCATGGTATTTCCGGGCCAGATGGATCATGCCCGCCGATGCATCCAGCCCGGTCACTATAGAAAATGTTCCGGCCATGGCCCGGCTCAGCCTGCCCACCCCACAACCAAAATCCAGGGCTGCCCCACTGCGGGGCAGGTCGATATGCTGTTCCGACAGATACCGTACAATACGCTCCCATTCCTTCCTCCCGGTTTCGAAAAATTCCTCCCTGTCCCATTTCCCGTTTTTCCTGTCAGGGCAGGTACAGACAGACCATAAGGGATCGGTCCGGGCCAGCCCCTCCCAGTTCCTGAGATATCCTGGTTTTTTCATAAATCCTTACTGCTTTCTTCCGGTGCAACCTCCGTGCTTACTCCACGGGTATGATAGATATCCAGAGCCACCAGCATGGCCATAAATCCCCAGAACAGTGCCGATGCCTTGTCGGTATGCAAAAAATTGTTCAGGAAACCGTGGGTGAAATAGGTTATCAGCCCCAGCAGGAGGGTCAATGCCAGGGCGCTGACCGGTTTCTCCCTTGCCCGGTGTATCACCCGCAAACCGGTAAAAACCGATGCGCCGACCAGGGCCAGCACGGCAAGCAGGCCGGGTAAACCCGATTCCGAAAGCGGGCCCAGATACTCACTGTGTGCATTCCCCAGGTCACCGAAATTTGTGCTGATGTAGGTTCGCTCCTTCTTCATCTGGAAACCCGCATATTTGAACTGGTAGGTCCCCGGGCCCCATCCGTACACCGGCTTTTCCCTGAACATACGCAGGGCCGATTTCCACCGGTTGATCCGCTCAGCGTTCGATGCATCGCTCGTTATGTTGGTAATCGAACGCACATGGGTGGCAAAATCGGTGGAAGAGGTTTCCTTGTTCGCTTCCAGTTCCATCATGATCTCCGTCCGGTACATAAACAGGAATGCCACTCCCGCCAGCAGGAAAAAAACAACAGAAGTAAATGAGATTCTGAACCTGATGAGCAGGAATACCACACCGGCTGCCACCAGGCTCACCCAGGCCGCCCGGGTATAGGAAAACACCAGGGCCGCCAGAAAGATTATGAGAAAGATCAACGGGAACATCCTGTGCGTTTTTTTTTCTTTCCGGCCGGAAACAAAACCTGCCAGAACCGGAATGAGGAATGCCAGAGCGGCCCCGTAGGCGGTATGGTCATTATAGAAGGGATGGACAGTGGAATGCGAAACCTGCTGGTTGAAAAGACCGTACTGGTATTGATGGAACAGGGTGTAGAAAATTACCAGAGTAAGCGACAGGATATATGCCCAGAGGTATTTTTTTATGTTCCGGAAATCGGTAAACACATGCGCCGCCACAAAAAAGTAACCGGCAATGAACCACATGCGTGCCAGTGTGTGCTTGAAGGAAACCAGCGGCAGGGTGCTGGTCAGGCTGGTCACCACCATCCAGAACAGATAGAAATAGATCACCACAGCCAGAGGATGAAGGAGAATACGCAGATCGGCATTCTTTTCCCTGATCACTTTCCAAATAAAAAGGATCATGACACCTGCCAGCAGCGGTTCGGTGGGAAGATAGAGGTCAGCGCCGGCATCACCGGCCAGGTGTCGTAAGGGAATGGAAAGAGGGGTAAAAAAAACAATGATCAGCAGCAGCCTGTCGATGGAAAAGAAAGCGATGACCGCCAGCAGCAGAACCACAGGCAGCAGGTTCAGCACATACACATCCCGGGTCATCAGCCACAGGTTCACGGCCAGAAAAAGCAGTACGGCCGGATAAACCAGTATGTTTCGGATAACAGGGTTCACCGGCAGGATCTATTGTTTCCGGTTTCTGACCCCTTCCGCCAGGGCCAGCAATAACAGGGCCAGCACAAAGGTGCTCAGCATGGCCGAAAGCACGATAATGCTCCGGCGGGGATAGGCTTTCTTCTCAGCCTCCCAGGCCTTCGATACCACGAATGTATGCGGCAGGGTTTGCCCGGCATCGACTTTCGCCTGGAGATACCTGGCTTTCAGGTGACTGAGCCTTTCCTTTTCCAGCTTCATATAATCCTGCAATCCCTGGTAGGCCTGGCCGTAGCCTGCCAGTTCCTGCAGCTTTTTTTCCATTCTTCCGGCAACTGAATGATCCCCCGATGCCAGGGCATTCACATAGGCCCGGCTCAGGGCTTTCGATTGTTCTTCGTAATCGTACACACCCAGTTTCTTCAGCGTGTTCAGGGAATCTTCCATGATCCGGATCTCCCGTTGCAGGTTTTCATATTCCCGTTTTACCAGAAGAAAAGCTTCCCGCGCCTTTTCACGCTGCATACCGTTGATGGTGGAATCGATCAGGGCGGCAATGGCATTGGCCATATCGGCGGCCACCCGGGGATCGGTATCCAGCACCCTGATTTCAATGGACATGAACTCGGTTTTCCGGAAGGAAATATTGTCGTCCATTTCGGAATAGAGCTCTGTGTACCGGTATTTTGAATCCGGATCGATCTGATAATGGGCAAACAGATCGAACCGTTCAACAAGTTCCTGCCTGATCCGGTCGGAATACAGTATCTGCAGCATCCTTTCCACTTCCTCCTCCTCGCCGAATTCCAGGAGATCGTTGGTGGCAAACTGGCTGGCAGACAGCAGGGCCTCCGACACAGAGGTGGATGAAGAAGGAAAAAGGACCACCGTGGATGCGTATTTGGGAGTGATCATCAGGGAAACGACAGCCGACACAACCGCGGCAACACCGGTGAGAATGAGGAGGGGAACCCGTTTTTTCCAGATAAAGACCAGCAGGTTCCGTGAACTGAAGGAAAAAGGATCCTGGTTCATGGGAAAAGGGATTGGTTCAATGCTTATATAACGTCAGCCGGCCACTTTTAGTAAGTGGTAATTCTTTTTTCCTTTCTGCACCAGGATGTATTTACCGTTCAGCAGGAAGGCGGCGGTAACCGGTAATTCGGCAGATACCACCTTTTCCCTGTTCAGGCTCAGCCCGCCTCCTTTGATCATCCGGCGGCACTCGCCCTTGGAAGGAAAAACATGCGTATGTTCTCCCAGCAGGTCCACCACATTAACCCCTTTCTCAAGCAGGGACCGGCTGATTTCATCCACGGGTACCCCTTCGAAAACATTCAGGAAGGTGTCTTCGTCCATGCGGCGCAGTGATTCGGTAGTACCCTGGCCGAAAAGAATGGAA
The DNA here is from genome assembly GCA_011049175.1 of Bacteroidota bacterium. Classification (GTDB taxonomy): domain Bacteria; phylum Bacteroidota; class Bacteroidia; order Bacteroidales; family VadinHA17; genus HyVt-105. The sequence goes on from DSCJ01000023.1 coordinate 19,955, forward strand.
GAAGCTTCCGTTGCTTTTTCATATTCTTCGGCCGAATGCACCATGGTGGTTACCTGGCGGGCCAGCTCTTTTTGCAAAACCCGTTTATGCGGTTGCTGGCTGTGTTCTTCAGCCAGCTGTTCGATCCGTTCTTTGCCAAGGCCTGTAAAGATGCGGATGTATTTTTCCGCATCGGTATCGGAAACATTCAGCCAGAACTGATAGAATTTATATGGTGAAGTCCTTTCCGGATCAAGCCACACGTTCCCGTCTTCGGTTTTCCCGAACTTTCCCCCGTCGGATTTGGTGATCAGGGGGCAGGTAAGGGCATAGGCTTCCTTACCCAGTTTTCGCCTGATCAGTTCGGTACCGGTCACAATATTCCCCCACTGGTCGCTTCCCCCCATTTGCAGTTTGCAGTTTTTTTCCCGGAACAGGTGCAGAAAATCGGTTCCCTGTACCAGCTGATAGGAAAATTCGGTAAACGACATCCCCGAGGTGGCATCCTCTCCCAGGCGTTTTTTCACGGAATCTTTCGACATCATATAATTCACCGTGATGTGCTTGCCGATATCCCGGATGAACCCCAGGAAGGTATATTCTTTCATCCAGTCGTAATTGTTTACCATTTCGGCCGCATTGGGCCGGGAAGGATCGAAATCGAGGAACCGGGCCAGCTGTTGTTTCAGTTTTTCCTGGTTATGCCGCAGGGTATCTTCATCCAGCAGGTTCCTTTCCTGCGATTTTCCCGAAGGATCGCCGATCATTCCCGTAGCCCCGCCGATCAGCACAATGGGTTTGTGTCCGCAGGCCTGGAAATGCTTCAGCATCATCACGCTCACCAGGTGGCCTATGTGCAGGGAATCGGCTGTGGGATCGATCCCCACATAGCCCGTGGTCATTTCTTCCTCCACCAGCTCTTCGGTACCGGGGGTCATGTTGTGTATCATCCCCCTCCATCGCAGTTCTTCAACAAAATTCATGGTTGCGGATATTTCTGCAAAGATAGCAATTGCGGTCAATTAGCCGGCGCCGGCCGTTTATTTACACCCGCATTTCTTCTCTGTGTTCCTCCGGGCGGACACGATCCCTGATCTCTTCAAAGTTCAGGTAAGGAAACAGGGCAGGGGCAAATGAAGACACCGGGCCGTACAGCACCGATTCTTCGCGGTCTTTTTCTGGAATAAAACGGGCCGACCGGTCAATGGCATTCACAATGACCAGGACAATACTCAGAATAAAACCCATCTTAGCCACTCCGAACACCACCCCCAGGATCCGGTTGAACGGTCCCAGGGCCACGGCCCGCACCAGTTTGTCGACCAGTCGGGCCACCAGATGCACCGCCATAACGATCGCCAGAAAGGTAATGGCAAATGACACCACGGGAAGGGAGGGTGAGCTCCATTCCCATTGCCTGGTCAGCCAATCGGCCGTAAACCACGAAAACCGGATAGCGCCCCAGATACCCAGGATCAGGGCCGCCAGGGATGCCACCTCGATTACCAGACCTTTTGTAAATCCCCGGTAAACAGCCCATAAAAGAGGAATGGCCAGAATGATATCGAGATAGTTCATAAAAACGGTTTTGACAAAAATAAGGAAAATTCCGGGGGAAGAACGGGATATTTTACAAATATTTATCAACTATTTCTATTTTATCTGATACATAATTATTGTAACAACCTTATCATTTGACTATTACTACGTAGATAACTACGTAGAAAACTACGTAGTTATCTACGTAGTAGGTTAATCCAAAGAATTTCCGGTGTATTGCAGTCAGTAAAATACCGGCCACAGAAAGGCCCTGTATACATTGATATGGTATTCTTTGCCTGGTATTGTTTTCGGGAAACAGCATTCCCTTTACTGAAAAAGGTCATCCACGGAAAAATACCGTTCTCCCGTGTCATAGCAGAAAGTCAATATCCGCGTTCCAGGGGGTTGGTTACTGATCAGGTGGGCCACGGCAGCCAGGGAGGCACCGGTGGAAATGCCGGCAAAGATGCCCTCTTCCCTCGCCAGCCGGCGAGCATAAACAAAAGCAGCTTCCTTGCCCACCGGGATGGCGCCGGATAAGAGGTTTATATCGAGGATGGACGGGATAAATCCTGCCCCGATTCCCTGCAGGGGATGGGGACCCGGTTCGCCTCCACCAAGAACTGCCGACAATTCCGGTTCCACAGCATACACTTCCATACCGGGAAATTTCTTTTTCAGCACACGGGCCACGCCGGTAATATGACCGCCAGTGCCCACTCCGGTCACCAGAAAGTCAAATCCTTCGGGAAAATCAATCAGGATTTCCCTGGCAGTGGTCATTTCATGTATCTTCGGATTGGCCGGATTTTCAAATTGCTGGGGGATCCAGGCTCCCGGTATCTCCCGGGCCAGTTCCTGTGCCCTGTCAATGGCCCCTTTCATTCCGAGGCTGCGCGAAGTCAGTTCCATCTCGGCTCCCAGCGCCGCCATAACGCTTCTCCGCTCTATTGACATGGATTCGGGCATAACCAGGATCAGCCGGTATTTTTTCACGGCCGCAACCAGGGCCAGACCTATTCCGGTATTTCCGCTGGTTGGCTCAATGATCACCGACCCTTCCTTCAGTATTCCCGCCTTTTCGGCTTCCTCAATCATTGACAGGGCTATCCGGTCCTTAATACTGCCTCCCGGATTACTTCTTTCCATTTTCATCCATACCTCAAAGTTTTCCGGGAACAGACGGCTTAAACGCACATGGGGTGTGTTACCAATGGTTTCGAGAATATGGTTTGCTTTCATAACCGTTTTCTGAATTATATGACATAATGAATGGGTTCTTCGAAACTTTTGCTGTCGTGTATCACGGTTTTATGCTGCCTGTACACCACACTGTGTGGCAAAACACTTTCTGTCAGCCATACGTTCCCTCCAATCACCGTGTCATGACCAATCACGGTTTTCCCTCCCAGAATAGTACAGCCGGCATACAGGATCACATTGTCCTCTATGGTCGGGTGGCGTTTGGTATTGGACATCCCCTTTTCCACGAAAAGTGCTCCGAGAGTGACCCCCTGGTAAATTTTGACCCGGTTCCCCACCACCGTGGTTTCGCCGATCACAATACCGGTTCCGTGGTCAATGAAACATTCTTCCCCGATCCGGGCGCCAGGATGAATGTCGATCCCGGTTTTCCCGTGAGCATATTCTGTCATGATCCGGGGAAGAACAGGCACCTGCATCCGGAAGAGAATGTGCGCCAGTCGGTATACCACCAGGCTGTAGAAACCCGGATAACAGAGGATCACCTCCTCGATTTTTCGGGCCGCCGGGTCGGAATGCAGGAAGGTCTCTGCATCATCCATCAGCATCCGGAAAACCCGGGGTAATTCGTGAAAAAAATTACCGATAATTCTCTCTTTTGTCTGTGCCAGCTCCTTTTCCAGTGGAATCAACAATTCCTTCAGCCTGAGCTTCATCCTCTCATAACATATCTCCATCTCCTGCAGGCTGATATTCCTGTTCTCCTTGATGGGAAACAGCAGGCATACCAGGTCGTCTACAAACTCATGGGTTTCTTTCATCGAAGGCACTCCGGATGAAAAAGTGCGATTCAACCGGTACAGGTCTTCCGCAAAAGATCTCTTCCGGTTTGTTCCTGATGATTTTTTCGGCATAGCTTCAGGTTTTATTCATTGATTTTTCCGGGATGATCCCCTACCGGTTGTGCCGGGGCATTTTTCCTGCATTAAACAAAAGTACGGCAACCCGGACAAAAATTCAAAATGGAAGCTCAGGTGAAAAAATCGTTTTATTTCCTTGAAGGAATGAATCATTTCCACTACTTTAAATTTTTTTAATAAAATATCATTCCGCTATGAAAAAAATAATCCCGGTGTTTTGCCTTTTTCTCTCCGTGCAAATCATTTCCGCCCAAACTCCCGGAACATTCAGCTATCAGGCAGTGATCCGCAACGACCAGGGACAGATTCTTGCCGGTCAGGATATCAGCCTGAAGGTCTGCATCCTTGCAGAATCCCAAACCGGAAGCCCGGTTTATTGCGAAGCCCATGACGTGCAAACCGACGCCTTTGGCGTGGTACAACTGGAAATAGGTAAGGGTACCGTACTGAGCGGAGAATGGAACACCATTGACTGGGGTGGCGGGTCTCATTACCTGGAGATATCACTGGATGCCGCAGGAGGTAGCGAATACACCCTGATGGGCAGCAGCCGGATCCTGAGCGTTCCCTATGCCCTGCTGGCCAGGAACGCTGAAAACACCGACGATGACGATGCCGATCCTGAAAATGAACTGCAGGAGCTGGTTCTCAATGAAAATTTTCTATCCATCAGCCGTGGCAACGAAGTGGAGCTGCCTTCCGTGTGGACCAACACTCCGGACGGGATCAGCTACACGGCAGGAAAGGTGCTGATCGGGAATGAAACCGGCACCACCCAGCTTGAGCTGCAGGACAATTTTGAACCCGGAGGACGGAACCTGCTGATCGGTAATGACGCTTACCTTACCGACATTGACCGGCCAAACACCCTGGGTATTTTCGGCGGGGAGGACTCCACACGGGTAAGTATCCAACTCGGGAGTGACGGAGCCTGGATCACCGGAAAGGACAGCATGCTGGGCCTAGGCACCAATGAGCCGCAAGCCCTGCTGGATGTAGCGGTAATGAATGATTTTCCCGCACCGGGCCTGCACATCCGGATGCCCGATTACGACCGGCAGACACAGAACCACATAGCTCTGGCCATATCCTCGGAATGGGCGTCGGAATCCAGGCCAAGGACGGATATTTTCAGATTGTATGACGAAGAAACATCGCCGGTAATGGAGCTGTATAACCCACCGTACAACTACCTCACAGTACTTACACCGGCATCCCTGTTTTTCAGGGGTGAGAACGGGAACAACCTGAACCTGAACTGGGAAGAAGGGTTAGTCCTGGGTACTGCCACCTCCGGGTACAATCTGACGGTTAATTCAGCCTATCCCTTGTATTACAGGACATATTCAGGGTCCTGGACCGACCGGGTGAAGATCGACGGACAGGGAAATGCCTATTTTGCAGGGAATTTGCAGGTGGATGGGACGCTTACCGGCAGTATTGAAATTGACACCGTGCATGTATCGCAAATTTCCGGGCTCCTGGGTGAAGGATACACCATGAATTTCCCGGATATTCTGAACAACCTGGCAGAAATGGAAATCGAAGGGATATCAACAACTGACAAGGTGGTGATTATCAACAGCATTGGCCATGAAACCGAACGCATCACAACCCCGAACGGATACAGTGGCAGCGGCGAACTGGTCTATCATGAAGAACCGGGCCTGACCATGGAATATCCCCTGATTTTTGAAACCACCAGTGAGTCTGACGCAAACAACATCAAGGCCTGGTTTGACGATCCTTCGGCAGTATCCCGTAATGCATCGATCATTATTAAAAACCTGGCCGGAATAGAAACCAGTCGCTGGATTTTTTTCAGCTACCTGCCTGAAAGCTATGAAGCCGGCAACGACGGCAGGACCCGTTTCATCATGGTGCATAACAGCCTTCCCGATAATGTGGCCGGTTGTTTCTGGGATGGTGTACTGGGAGGGGAGTATTCTTACAATCCGGAAACCGACAAGCTGGTGGAGATTGAAGGGGTTGCCACCGGGACCTGGTTTACACCTGCCGTTGAGGTAAACCTCGAAGAAAGGACCATTACCCTCACCTGTGATTACAATGAGGGTCAGGATATTTCTGCCTGGGTATACAATGCCGTTACCGGCAACGATCATGACCGGGCGATATCGATCATTGAAACCACCGACGGGACGCCGGGTACCGAAATTATGCGGCATAATCATTTCGAGTGCATTCCCGTTAAATACGAACACATTTACGGATTCGGTCTGAACTCAAAGCTCAAGGTACGGATTGTAATAGCGTACGGCTGGCGCGAGGAGGCTTAGATAAGGCAAAACCGGTCTCTTTTTGATAAAAATCCGGAAAGCAGTATATTTGCATCCGGTTTACGGCTCCATAGTTCAAGGGATAGAACGCGAGTTTCCTAAACTTGAAATCCAGGTTCGAGTCCTGGTGGAGCTACAAACGAAAAGCCTGCCACACTGTGGCGGGCTTTTTTCATTTCCCGGCCGCAAGCTTGCTTGCTGGGACGGGAAATGGGAAAAGGCCGTGCGACCAAAGGGAGCACA
>DSCJ01000010.1 GCA_011049175.1 Bacteroidota bacterium
TCAAATTTCTGAAAACAGGCCTCAACAAATCAGCCCGAAATATTGGCCGGTTCTTAATTTCTACTATCATCAGACTTCTCCTGCGAAGCTATGTTCCATAATTACCACGTATTTCATCAAAAGTCCCGGCCTCTGAGGGTTTTATGTGAAAAACAAGGCGGGGAAGAAGTGGGAAGGCCTGTGCAGCGATCCTGTCTGAGTCCCTGACAGGCACAGCCCTGTCAGGGATGAGTTTGGATCGCGGCAGGCTTTCCCACGCCGTAGTTTTTCCATAAAAGCATCAGCAGCCGAAGGGTTTTTTGCATGCTTTTTTGCCACACAAAAAAGCATGTCGCTCCGTTTCGGGAACGGAGCGAAACCGTGGCCGGCGGAATGAATAAATCAAATTTCTGAAAACAGGCCTCAACAAATCAGCCCGAAAAATTGGCCGGTTCTTAATTTCTGATATCATCAGACTTCTCCTGCGAAGCTATGTTCCATAATTACCACGTATTTCATCAAAAGGCCCGGCATCTGAGGGTTTTATGTGAAAAACAAGGCGGGGAAGAAGTGGGAAGGCCTGTGCAGCGATCCTGTCTGAGTCCCTGACAGGCACGGCGCTGTCAGGGGCGAGTTTGGGTCGCGGCAGGCTTTCCCCCGCCATAGTTTTTCCATAAAAGCATCAGCAGCCGAAGGGTTTTTTGCATGCTTTTTTGCCCCACAAAAAAGCATGTCGCTCCGTTTCGGGAACGGAGCGAAACATTGGCCGGCGGGATGAATAAATCAAAAAGTAAATGGCAGGAGCGAATTTAATTAGTTTATCAGACAGGTAATAGTTTTCTTTCTGTCATTGAATGAATAACTGTATTGCATTCATTCTTTTCAAAAAGATTCAATAATTTAAGGATGCTGCAATCCACGTAATAATAAAAAAAATAATCCTTTCTCTGCCAGGGGAAGGATTTATGACGACCATGAAAGGCGGGGTGGTTGGTGGGAAACCCCGCTTCTCTTTCAGAAGGACTATGTGGGATTTGCTTTTTCATAGTACAACTTACTGAATGTTGCGCTAAATTCTTGAACTTAAAATATATACATATCTACGTAGTATACTACGTAGATATCTACGTAGCTGCCTACGTAATGGGGTATACACATCCCTTTCGCCGCGCAAAATGGGTTTAGAATGATCGCTTTCACCAAAAACCCGCTCCCATCTTCATTACTCCATTACCCCATCACCCGATCACACCCTACACCTCCTTCCCCACTACCTGTCTCATCTGATCATGCTCCTTTCCCTCCATTTTCCTATCTTTGCCTTTTTTCTGAATAATCCGATCATGATGCCTGAACGAACCATCGATCCGCGCTGCAGGGAATGCCTCACCAACAATATCCGCCGGTTGTTCAACCGCCACGATGTGCCGGAAAAAACCCGGAAGGAAATTGAAAAACACCTGGATCAACTGGTCGAATCGGGCAGGATCCGCACCACACCGGAAATACAGAGGGAGGTAAGCCGGCTTTTCAGGCAGCTCACCGGGGTAGAAGACCCTTACCGGGAAGAGAAAGCCACGAGCAACAGCATGGCCCGGAAGCTATACCAAGAATGGACATCAAAGGTAAAAACCTCTCCCGACCCCTTCGATCTGGCCCTGCGGCTTTCCATTGCAGGAAATATCATGGATTACGGGGCAGGCAGCCGGTTTGACGTGCACCACACCATCGAACAGGTGCTTCAGGCCCGGTTTGCCATCGATCACAGCCGGCTTCTGCAGGAAAATCTGGCCGGGGCAAAACACATCCTTTACCTGGGCGACAATGCCGGAGAGATCTATTTCGACCGTTTGCTGATCGAAGTGATCCGTCCGGAATACATCACCTACGCCGTGCGGGGCGGATATGCCCTGAACGATGCCACCCTGGAAGACGCACAGGAAGCCGGAATACACAGTATTGCCCGGGTCATCCCCAACGGGTTCGACGCCCCCTCCACCGTACTGGAACAATGCAGCGATGAGTTTCTGGAAGTGTACGGGAAAGCCGACCTGATCATTTCCAAGGGTCAGGGCAACCTGGAAGGGCTCATCTACGAGAAAGATCCCCGCATTTTTTTCCTTCTCATGGTTAAATGCGAAGTCATGGCCGAAATGACCGGGGTGGAAAAAGGCAGTTTCGTAGTATTCAACCGCTCCCTGAAGTAATTTTCTCAACCCAAACATGGCATTATTCCCCTGAATTTTTTAATTTACGGAAAAACCGAAACCAGATCATACTACCTGCTAATGAAAAAAGCCGCATTATTTTCCGTCATGTTCGTTCTTTTTCTGACAGCCTGTACCGTCGACCGGCCGGCCGTATCGGTCAGCAGTCCGGATGAACGCATCCGGGTGGATATCCGCCTGGATAAAAAGGGAACACCCGTATATTCAGTATATTACAACGAACTGCAGATCCTGGAACCTTCCACGCTGGGACTGGTGGTGGACCACACCGATCTGACCCGCCACATGAAAATTGCTTCGGAAGGCACCGTAGAAGCAGTTACCGATCGTTATACGCTGGTAAGCGGAAAGAAGCGCGAATGCACCTATGAAGCCAACCGGCGGGTCATTGCGTTCGAACCGAGGGAGGGCATTGGCCTTTCCATTGCCTTCCAGGTATCGAACGACGGAGTGGCTTTCCGGTACGAGCTGAACGGCGAAGGCCCCGAAACCCGTGTGGTAACCCTGGAAAACACCAGCTTCAACTTCCCGGAATCGGCCACAGCCTGGCTGCATCCACACCAGGTGGCTCAATCGGGATGGGAAAGCACCCAGCCTTCCTACGAAGAGAACTATGAGATGGATATCCCCGTGGGCACGGAATCGAACTTCGGCCAGGGATGGTCATTCCCGGCCCTGTTCCGTTCGAATGCCCACTGGGTGCTGGTATCCGAAACCGATATGGTGCGCCACTACTGCGGATCGCACCTGGAGCACCTTTCCCCGGAAGGGGAATACAAACTGGCCTTCCCTCAGGAACCCGAAACCATGGGCCCGGATGAACCCCTCTACCCCACCTGCACCCTGCCATTCCATTCGCCCTGGCGTATTATCATCCTTGGCGAAACCCTGGCGCCCATCGTGGAATCGACCCTGGCCACTGATGTGAGCAGACCCTCGCTGACCGGCGACACATCGTTCATCCAGCCGGGCCGCTCATCGTGGAGCTGGGTGCTGCTGAAAGACGACTCCACCGTGTATGAGGTGCAGAAACGGTTCATCGACTATTCAGCCGATATGGGCTGGGAATACTGCCTGATCGACTGCTACTGGGACACCAAAATAGGATACGAAAAAATTGGGGAACTGGCACGGCATGCCGAAAAGAAGGGTGTGAGCCTGATCCTGTGGTATAATTCCAACGGAACCTGGAACACCGCTCCCCTCACTCCCCGCGACCGGGTGGCTAACCCGGAGGTACGCCGGGAAGAATTTGCCCGTATTCGTGAAATGGGCATCAAAGGGTTAAAGATCGATTTCTTCGGAGGCGACGGGCAATCGTTCATGAACTATTACCAGGACCTGATGGAAGATGCCGCAAAATTCGGACTGGTGGTCAATTTCCACGGAGCCACCATTCCCCGCGGATGGACCCGCACCTACCCCAACCTGATGACCATGGAATCGGTGAAGGGGTTTGAATACATCACCTTTGAACAGCCCAATGCCAACCGGGCGCCTGCCCACGGCACCGTGCTTCCCTTTACCCGGAATGCCACGGGCCCCATGGATTTCACCCCGGTTTGCTTTTCCGAAATCCCCCGCATCAGTCGCCGCACCACCAACGGGTACGAGCTGGCCACCTCGGTACTGTTCCAGTCGGGTATCCAGCATTTTGCCGCCATTCCGAGGGGCATGTACAGCCAGCCCGACTATGTGGTCGATTTCATGCGCCGGGTACCAGTGGTATGGGACGAGGTGAAATTCATCGAAGGGTATCCCGGGAAACTGGCCGTGCTGGCCCGCAGGGCCGGGAACACCTGGTATGTGGCCGGCATCAACGGGGAAAACACCGAAAGGCCCTTTCGTCTGGACCTGTCGGTGCTGGGTGAAACCGAAAACCCGGTGCTGATCACCGACGGGGAGGGACCGCGCGACCTGGTAAAAACTGTTCCGGAGGGATCCGGCCTGGACCTCACCCTCCAACCTTACGGAGGATTTGTATGCACCGTGAACCAAAAGGAATAAGCCATGAAAGGATACGTTCATGTCTACACCGGAAATGGCAAGGGAAAAACCACCGCTGCTTTCGGACTGGCCCTGCGGGCCGCCGGAGCCGGCCGCAGAGTATTCATTGCACAGTTCGTAAAAGGGCGTGAATATTCCGAGATCAAAGCCGTTGAACAGTACCTGCCCCTGGTAACCGTGAAACAGTACGGCAGAGAATGCTTCATTGTGAACGCCCCCGCGCCGGAAGACCGGCAGGCCGCACAGGCCGGGCTGGAAGAGCTGGAAAAGATCATCCCTTCGGGGGAATACAATGTGATTGTTCTGGACGAGGCCTGCATCGCCCTGCATTATCATCTGTTCACGGTTCAGGAGCTGATCCGGCTCATCAGCCTGAGGGCGGAAGGCACGGAAATCGTGGTCACGGGCCGCTATGCCCCGCCCGAGCTGATCCATGCCGCCGACCTGGTTACCGACATGAAAGAGGTGAAGCATTATTACCGCAAGGGCGTGGAAGCCCGGAAGGGGATAGAGTATTAGCCGGGATGGCAGGGTTTTGTGAATTGTGCACTCCAAATCTTGGAGCTTTCAAATCCTTGAACCCCTGATCCCCTATGTCTCTGATTATCTTAGTCCCTGATTATCTGAGTCTCTAAATCTCACCGTCTCCCCCCTTCCCATAAAATCCCAAAACCGGTGGTCATCCTAATGTGTAGAAAAACTGTCACAGAAATAAATGGTAACCGTTATGAAATTTTGCACGTTTCACCATAAAAACATTTAGCCAAAAAATTGTATCCAAACCTACCTGAAAGGATAATCTGTAGATCAGGGAAGTATTAAGGGATATGACCAAGACCCTGTCAAACTTGACAACATGCAACATTTTTAATATCTTTGTGTTATAGATAATAGAAACCTGTGAGCCATGAAAAAGAAAAGTAATCTTAACAAAGTATTCAGTAAGGAAATTGTTGATTATAATAAACTGGCCATTAAAACATTTGATTATTACAAGAAGGTTTCTGACTTAATCTATAGAACAAATACTGCACTAGGCAAGAATAAGTTTATTTACACTTCTAGTAGTTCGACTGAGGAAATATCTATAGATTCAAATGTCTTCAAATCAACCACCTAGATTTAAAACAACTCAAGACTGGAACAATTTTATTAGTTCCAATCCAAAATTATCTGGTACCGATCTATTTTTATTGAGGAAGAGATGCTATGATGATATTGAGGAACTTCGAAGAAGACCTCTATTAATATATGCAACTAAATTCCTGGAAGGAACATCTCGAGATAACCCTAACCTGATTGATCTTGTTGATGTTGATGGGTTTACGGATTTAGTAAACTCGACAAATGAAACTAAAGCTGTGGATATCCTTATTCATAGCCCAGGAGGCAGACCAGACGCAACAGAAAGGATTGTTTCAATACTTAGAGAAAAGTATGAGCATGTTACTTTTTTAGTTCCACATTCAGCATATTCAGCCGCAACTATGTTAGCCTTGTCTGGCAATGAAATAATTTTACATCCCAGCGCAACACTCGGGCCAATAGATCCTCAAAAAAAACGGTATCCCTGCAAGATCAATAAAACGAGGATTCGAAAATGCTAAAAAGAAAATTATTGAAGAAGGACCAGAAGCCCTTCCTGCATATATACCCTTAATTGAAAAGTATTCCCTTGATCTACTGGAAATTTGTGAAGATTCAGAGAAACTATCCAAAGAATTAGTAAAGAACTGGTTAGGAGAATATATGTTTGAAGGAAAGAAAGGCTATGTTAGAAAAATTAACAAGGCTGTAAAATTCTTCTCTAACTACGATACTCATTTACTTCATTCAAGACCACTTCTATATAAAAAGATTGAAGAGTTTGACCTAAAAATCAGTCAAGCACCGCCAGAATTAGCTGAATTACTTTGGGAAGCCCATGTTCTCTTAAATGGATTTTTCAACGGAACACCATTTGTCAAGCTTTTTGAATGCACAAGAGGAGTTTCCTGGGGGAAGCAAGTTCAAATAACCAAGATTCCTGCTCCGAACCCAAAAGTTAAAACAAAATAAAGGACTTGTCCATGAACTGGCAGAATAATTAATTGATATCACACGCCGTAACGATAGCCGTCCGCTTAACCCATTCTTCCTATCACACTTTATGCAAATTGTTTAATAAATAATACAGTATTGTTTTGAAATTAAAATAAGTTTGTAAGCAAAAATGATAAGGAAATAATCAATAAATAGATATTAACCAAACATATGATAAAATAACCGGGATGAGACAAAAATACATCAGCATCCTGAACGCAGGTTCCGGCAACTGATCTACCGACAAACGTATCCAAATAACAAAATAGTGACCGTATGAAAAGTAAATTGATGTTTTTACTGTTTGGACTCCTCCGGGTTACTGCAATGGGACAGGAACTTCCTCTTCTGACGGTTTCAGAGGATCAACGCTACATTGTAACTCAGGACAAGAAACCGTTTTTCTGGCTGGGAGGAACCGCCTGGGAGTTAATTCACCGGTTGACAAAAGAGGAAATTGACTTATACCTGACAGACCGGGCTAAAAAAGGATTTACGGTTATTCAGACAGTCATTCTTGCGGAGCTTGACGGATTAAACACCCCTAATGCTTATGGTGTCAAACCTTTGATAAACAATGATCCTTTGGAATTAAATGAAAAGTATTTCGAACTTGTTGACTATGTCGTGAAAAAATCAGCGCAGTTGGGACTGTATGTCGGGCTTTTGCCTGCCTGGGGGGATAAATTCAACAAAAAATGGGGAGCAGGTCCTGAAATATTCAATCCACAAAACGCGGAAAAGTATGGAGAGCTGCTGGCAGCCAGATACCTTTCCCATAACAACATTATCTGGATTCTCGGAGGAGACCGGGTGCCTGAAAATGAAAACCATTATGCAATCATTCGTGGACTGGCAAAAGGCATCAAAAAAACTGACAATCGCCACTTAATGACTTATCATCCTGTAGGTGGGAAAAAAGCAACAGATTATTTCATGAACGATCCCTGGCTGGACCTGGATATGTTCCAGAGCGGACACAGCAGAATGGCAAAAGAATACCAGTACGTGACCGCGAGTAAAAAGTCAGTAACGAAACGGCCGGTCATCAACGGAGAAGCACGGTATGAAAACATACCGGACAGGTTCTGGGAAAATAAACAGGATGTCTGGCTTGATGATGCAGATGTCAGGGTTTCTGCATACTGGAGCATCATGGCCGGTGCAGCAGGATATACATACGGTTGCAATGATATCTGGCAAATGTATGAAACAGGAAAAGAACCGGTCATATCTGCACGGACCGATTGGCAGGCTGCACTTCAGCTACCCGGTTCTTCTCAAATGGGTTATATGAAGCAAATTTTCGAGCTGATCCCGCGGCAGAGAATGCAGCTTGATCAGTCATTGATTTTAAATGATAATACAGAGAATGAATCCTATATGTTAAGCGCCATAGATTCAGGCAGACAATTTATTGTTGCATATACACCCACCGGAAATCCCGTAAAAGTTGATCTGTCAAAAATGAAATCTGAAAAAATAAAAGCTTACTGGTTTAATCCCCGGAGTGGTAAAATAAAATATACTGGTGATTTTAATACAAATTCACCGCATGAATTCAAACCATGGTCCCGCGGCCGGGGAAGCGATTTTCTTTTAATTTTGACCGCGGAAGATTGCCGGATTGATTTTGAGAAACTGAATGATTGACAATTTAATAATATACAGGACCCTGAAAGGCATACCGTAGCCGGTGAGGAAACATTATTTCGTGTACATTCTGCAATGGAGAAATACGGACAAATACCCGCCGCCACCAGGCGCTATCCATACCACACGGCTTCTTTCACCGGAAAATAATGCCGTACAGAGAAAAAGTACACCAAAAACAACACAGCCACATGGATCCTGATCGAACTGGCCGGACCGGCAAAAAAGCGGAACGGGAAGCTCCGAAAAAAAAACGGCTACCGTTACCGCTGCGTGCAGTTATTTCAAAAAATGATTTTATCTTTATATAACAAGCCCATCCGGATGGTGGGTGGTCATTCAATGGTTGAAAAAGAAGAATATCCGGGAACTCACCTTTTCAGCTATAACCGAAATGAAAAAGATTTTCAGCAGACTCACCAGGAACACATCGTACCTGTTCCTGCTGCTATTTGTTCCGGCCACCGGGTTTTACCTGTTCCATATCGGGTTCAGCGACCTGTGGAGCGACGAGGTCTATACAAAAGCCATGCTGGAGGGTTCCTTACCGGATTTTTATGAAAAATTCAGGAACGATTTACACCCGCCGTTATATTACCTGGGATTGAGGCTATTCACCACATTGTTCGGTATTAATCCCATTACGTTGCGGTTGTTTTCCGTTCTGGGGGTGTTATCGACCCTATTGCTGGGGTATTTTACCGGTCAACGGGTTTTTGGTAAACAGGGCGCCCTGTATTTCTGCCTGATGCTGATTTCCATCCCCATGCTGGCAGTGTACTCCCATCAGGCACGCATGTACACCTGGGCTGCCTTTTCAGTAACCGGAGTATTTATCTATTCTTACGTATTCCTAACCACGGGGAAAAACCGCGACCTCGCCCTGCTTCTTGCTTTTACCGTGATGGCCATGTATATCCATTATTACAGCATGGTAGCGGCGTTTGTGGCGAATGCATTTGTATTTTTGTACCTGTTGCTTACCAGAAACAGGAACTGGCTTCGTCATGGAATTTCATCACTCTTAGCAGTATTGCTTTTTCTGCCATGGATTTTTATGTTTATTGTTCAGTTCAAAAAGGTGCAACACGCGTTCTGGGCTCCGGAAGTGAACCTGCAAACGATCCTATCCTGTTTTACCATCCCTTTTACCGAACAATTCTGGACTACCGGTTATTCCACCATATTGATGATCTTAATGTATTGCCTGATGATCTTTACCTTTTCCGGGAGTTTTACAAAACATTTCTCAGAGTACAGACTGGTTTTGTGGCTGTCGCTGGCAGTTTTCCTGGGAACGCTGCTTGTTGTACTGCTTATTTCCCTGTTTTCACAACCCATATTATTTTCCAGGTATGTGGTAACGATGGTCCCTTTGCTGGCAGTCCCTCCGGCTGTACTGTTCACGGTAATGAAGAGAAAATGGTTAAAAATGATCAACATGGCGGTGATCCTGTTCCTGGGCATCCGGATTTCTCTTTCCACCTTCCGTTTTTCCTACGGGCCCTATCAACAGGCCGTGGAATATATTGCCACCCATTATCCCGAAATCAACAAAGTTTTGCACCTGACCGAAATAACGGCCGGGCCGATGGTGGAATACAATGGCAAATCGGGATTAAGCCATTACTGGCTCAAGGCGGAAATGTCGAATGTGGATGCCTTTCCGGAGATCCACCAGTACACACAACCCGGAGAATTTCTCGAACCCGGGGAAACATTCTGCGTGGTGAGATTCAACAACCTGGAACTGAATACAGAGAACCTCGAACTGGTTTTATCGGAATCGGAACACCTGAAAACGGATACCGTATTTGACAATAAAGTGGAATACGGGAATATCATACAGGTATATCTTCTGAAATATTCGGGGAAGTAAAAGGCTGAATGGATTCACTGAATCCGATTCAACTATGAAAGAAAATCACTGGTTGTATCTATAGGAAATATTCGTACACTTTCGTATATTTATCTTATTCAAATCTCCTAAAAACCAAAAAGATGGAAATCATTGTCATTATTTTAATCGGTGCAGTAGCCGGATGGTTGGGGAGTATGATCTACAAAGGCAGCGGCCTGGGTATCATAGGGAATATTCTGGTGGGAATTGTTGGTGGTTTTCTCGGTTACTGGCTTCTGGGCAAACTGGGTGTCAATCTGGGTACAGGTTGGGTTGGCGCTATTTTAACTGGCGCTATCGGGGCAATCATTATTTTGTTCCTGATCAATCTGGTTGTTAAGAAACGATAGCTATCATTGTATATTCCCGGACAGGCTGCCCCAGAACATGGTCACCCTTGCGCTTTGGCACTACTAAACTCTTCAGTGCCGAGCTGAGTTATTTGCTATCCCTGAATTCCCTTAAAATATCGCGGAAGGTTTCCTTCACCGACAGGATCTTTGTTGCCCGGAAGGCATTGGACCCCGCAAAGGCATACCCGTTCTCGAAATTACCTTTCAGCGCATTGATCAGCGCCGTGATGATGCAATAGGGGCTGCTGGATATATCGCAGGTGCGGATGCATTTGAAAGGGCATTTCAACGGCCGTTTCTTCCCTTCCGCCACCTTTTTGATGAAATTGCTGATAATGGCCCTCCCCGGCATGCCAACCGGGCTTTTAATGATCACAATATCCTTTTCCTCCGCAGCCAGGTAAGCCTTTTTGAAACCTTCCGAAGCATCGCATTCATGGGTGGTAACAAACCGGGTGCCCATCTGCACCCCCGAAGCCCCCATCCTGATAATGTCGTGTATATCCTGACCGGTATAAATCCCTCCCGCAGCGATCAGAGGGATGGGCTTCCGGTATTTTTCTTCATACACACGAAGCTCGTTCCTGATTTCCGGCACCAGTTTCTCAAGTGAAAAATCAACATTCTCTATCTGTTCCTGTTTGAAACCCAGGTGTCCGCCTGCTTTCGGTCCTTCCACCACCACCGCATCGGGAAGGTAATCGTAATTGGCCTTCCATTTGTCGCAGATAATGCGGGCCGCCCTGGCGGATGATACAATGGGCACCAGCTTCGTCACGCTGTCCTTTTTCAGGAAGGAAGGCAGATCGAGCGGCAGCCCGGCGCCGGCGATAATTATATCCACCTTTTCGGCAATGGAGGTGCGGATCATATCGGCAAAATTCGTCATGGCCACCATCACGTTCACCCCGATCACTCCCCGGGTTTTTTCACGAACTTTTCTGATCTCTTCCTTCAGTCCCCTGATGCTGGCTTCCAGGAAATCGGAGGAAAGATCCCTGTATAACAGTCCGAGCCCGGCACTGGAGATCACCCCCACTCCTCCCTCATTGGCTACGGCAGCGGCCAGCCCCGAAAGGGAGATGCCTACCCCCATTCCGCCCTGGATCACCGGTACGGCAATCTGCAGGTTACCGATCTTTAATTCCCTCATGTTAATAATCTCCTGGCAATCATTGAAATATTGTAACCTGTCAAAGGTAAGTCAAACAAATGACAAGTGGTAATTTCTTTACCTTACTTTCTTACAGGAAATCAGTATTTCCACCGGTTAGCCAGACCCACCAGCGATAACATAACGGGGACTTCAACCAGCACGCCAACCACGGTGACCAGGGCAGCAGGAGATTGTAATCCGAACAGGGCAATGGCCACGGCCACCGCCAGTTCAAAAAAGTTGCTGGCACCAATCATGGCAGCCGGAGCACAAACCCGGTGCGGGAGTTTCAGTTTTCTGCCTCCAAACCAGGCCAGGAAAAAAATGAAGTAGGTTTGAATGACCAGGGGCACAGCAGCCAGCAATATAATGAGCGGGTTATTCAGAATGTTCCGGCCCTGGAAGGCAAACAGCAAAACCAGTGTAACCAAAAGAGCGCTAATGCTCACCGGTTTCAGTTTGGGCAAAAACGATGTTTTGAACCACTCCTTCCCACGCCGCTTGATCAGAATTCGCTGGGTAATTACCCCGGCAACAAGCGGTACAACAACAAAAATGATAATGCTGACCACCAGCGTATCATAAGGAATGGTAATATTGGTGATTCCAAGCAGCAATCCCACAATGGGAACAAATGCCACCAGAATGATGAGGTCGTTTACCGAAACCTGCACCAGTGTGTAATTTGGGTCACCATCGGTTAAGTAACTCCACACAAAGACCATGGCCGTGCACGGGGCAGCTCCCAGAAGAATGGCGCCGGCAATATATTCACCTGCCAGCTCCGGGTCAATCCATGCTGCGTATATTTTGGAAAAAAATATCCAGGCAAAAAAGGCCATGGAAAATGGTTTTATTGCCCAGTTAATAATTAATGTCCACACTACCCCGCGAGGTTTTTTACCCACCTGCTTAATACTTGTAAAATCCACCTGAAGCATCATGGGGTATATCATCAACCAGATGAGAATGGCCACCGGAATGTTCACTTTTGCTAACTCGATGCCACTGATGACTTCCATTCCATCACCAAATAAATAACCCAGGCCGATTCCGGCAAGAATTCCCAACGCTACCCACATGGTTAAATATTTCTCGAAAAGCCCCATGGTTTTTGCCGGTTGGTCGGCAACTGTCATTTTTTTAAATCCTGTATTCATTATTCAGAATATTATTGTCCGAAATTTTTTATTAAAAAGAAAGTAATAATGAATATTCCGATTACCGGGTTTTTTCAAATAGTTCTATGTCTTCTCACAACTGCGGTTTGATTTTTTCAACATACAATTTATGGAATGCCTCTCTGATCCCGTCCCTCACCCTGCGGAATTCACTCCATATATATTCCTCGCTTCCGGCAGCCAGAGAGGGATCTTCAAAGCCCATGTGCAGGCGGTGCTTTACCTTTCCCAGGAAGGCAGGGCAGGTTTCGTTGGCATGGTCGCATACCGTGATCACATAATCCCATGCATCCTGCAGATATTCGTCAACCAGAGTGGGTTTGTGGTGGCTGATGTCAATGCCCGCTTCCTCCATAACCTTCACGGTTTTTGGATTCACCTGTGCGGCAGGTTCTGTACCGGCCGAGGCTACTTCCAGCCGGCTGTCGAACGATTGTAAAAAAGCTTGCGCCATCTGGCTGCGGCAACTGTTGCCTGTGCATAAAATCAATATTTTCATATAATGTCTTTTTTTTATTATTGTTATACAACAATGACTGTTATATCACAGGATTCAATATTAGTTTTTTTAACAGAAGACAAATGCCATGGAAATTTGTATTTCATTTGGCCGTTAATACAACAAAAAACACAGGAATATGTTTTGGAATAAACATGTAATATTCATTTGCCATTAAGGAGTTTAATTCAAAATGTTTCATACCATCCCATTATCAGGTATAGTAACAGGAGGCCCGTTATCCAACATGTCAGGGTTTCATTTTTTCAAAAAGCCCCAGCAGTTTGTTATGTAAAATATTCCTGATTTCCGATTCCCATTTCCCAATGGGTTTAACAGGAATCAGATCCATTACCTGTTCTGAAGAAAGACCGGACTGATAAAAAAGTTTCAGACTATTCCTCAGGGTTAACCAAACAGATTCCCTGGCCTCTTCGGGGGTAAGGCCGGTCTGAACCCCGATTTTTTCCATCTCCTGCCACTGGAACCAGAAACAGGCAGGCAGCATCGCAGAAACGATTGCGTAGCTTTCCAGTTTGTCTTCCGCTGTTTCAAATGTTTTACCAAGCAATTTCATTAATTTCATCATTTCGGTTTTCTCCCCGGTACCCATTCCCTCAAAGAAAGAGACCGGATTGTATCCCTTATTAATGATGGATGTTGCGTTCGGGATCATTCTGGCCAGATTTGTTGTGTGCAGCATTGATGCCATTTTTTCGAGCGTGATCTTGGGTGCCAGCGACAGAATCACTGTTTTTCCGGTAACAACCGATTTAATTTTTTCAAGTGTTTCCATCATCACCGGGGAATGAACCGCCAGCACCACCAGTTCTTGTCCGGCTGGAATCTTGGGTGACTCAGCCAATTCAATATTTGGGAACTGTTCTTTCAGTTTTCCCGATATTTCCTGATCAGGTTCAAACACCCGTACTGAGATAAATTCAACGAATTTGTTTTTAAAGGCCTGCAGAAATATTCTGGTTATTCTGCCACCGCCGATAAATCCTATGGTTTTAATTTTCATAATGGAAGAATGCATGGGTAGTATCTTATCGGTTATTTTGATCATTCAGGTATTTAAGAATAATCTGAACAGAAGGCACATATCCCCTGGCCACCATCCGGTTATTGATTACCAGGGCCGGAAGAACCCAGGTATGGTATTTCAGTAGCTCATCCAGGGTATCTACCATTTTTATATCCATTTCAATGCCTGAAATGCTCAGTGCTTCCTCCACCCTGCTGATCATTCTCCGGCACTTGCTGCATTTCCGGCCCGGGCATAATATTTTGATTTCATGAATCAAGATTCAAAATTTATATTCCATGCTCAACATCAGATGATTCGAAGAATTGCCGTTATCACTGCCGGTTATCCATCCCTGGTAGTTCAGGGATAAGAATATGTTACTGAACGGAGAAAAAGAAACCCCACCGATCAATGTATGACCGTTTTCATAACCGGCAGATGATTCCATCAATTCAGACAAATGGTAAAGCAACCGGTCGTATCTGAAAAAGATTTCGGTTTTTTCAGCCACTTCACAGGCCGAATACAATGAGAATCCATAGCTATCCAATCCAACGGCATTATTCAGGTGGACCATGTAATTGAACTCGCCTCCCATGCGTAATTTTTCCAGCGGGCTGAAGCCGGCATGAAAAGAAAACATGTGTTCGGTGTCAAGGCTGTCAATTCCCGTTTGCCGGTTGTGATAATACATACGAAACTGAATATTCCGCGATGGATGAATGTCAAGTCCCCCTGCATATTTCACCTTTCCGCTTGCATCCTGTTTTGCCCGCGGCCCTTCTCCATTGGTAACAGCCGCATCAAATGAAAGCACTTTATTCAGATTGTAATAGGCAATGAAACCCAGATCGCTGCTCGGAATCTTCCAGTACAGATCCTGAAAGGTCTGTGCCAGATACCGGAAACCCCAGAAGCGTTCCTGGGTAATGTAGTGGTTTTGCAGAATGGCTCCACCTTCCAGAACCAGCCGGTCGGTAACTTTCCATTCCAGGCTGGCAAATTTAAGGAACATGGTATAATAGGCACCCTCTATTGAGGTGTTCTGCACGTTCAGTGACTGCCCCAGAGGGTTTGTCACCGTAATTTCACCAACGGTTGTCGGCCGGCCGCGGTCGATGATGATTTTTGCATTCCATTTTTCGTTGAACCGGTATTGAAATCCCAGATGGGCACGGCTGAAGCTGAATCCATAATGCCTGTTTTCCACCTGATATGATGCCGAGGCAAAAACCTGAACAATGGGTTGCAGTTTTGTTCCGTCACGACCGGCAACCCGGGATGAATCCTGTGAATAAAGAGGCCATTTCCCAAAAGGTGCCATTATGAATAAGAAGATAATCCATGCTTTTCTGTTCATAAAACATGTCTTTTTAGTATGGTTTAAGGGTCTGTTGATCATGATCTTGAGCAATAACCTGTCAGGCTGAAGTCGAACAGCAATTTTTATCGCATCCGCATCCACCCTGGACATAGTTTTCGATCAGGCTTTTGTAGGGATAACCTTTTTCTTTCCAAACCCGGAACCCCCCATCCAGGTTTGCCACATGAGGAAACCCCTGCCTGTTCAGCAAATTGGCCACTTTTGTGCTTCGCACACCCGCCAGGCAACCCAAAATAATATTTTGTTCCTGTGGAATAAAAGGCAGCCGGTCCATAATCACCGAGAGAGGATGATACAAAACATGGTCGAACGGAACACTTTCCATTTTTACTTCATGAATTTCGCGTACATCCACGAGTATTGCCCGTTTTTCCGCAATCTCAACAAAAGCAATTTCAGAAGAAATGTGTTTTACTCCATCAATGTGGAATTCCTGTAGTTTTGGCTTATCTGTTGTTTCCATCAATTTTGTCTTACCTTGTTTTCTGAAATTCACAAGACCGGTTCACCGTGTTGATTAGGTTCCGATCTTTAACATATTTTTCTTCCGGTTGGCAATCTTTTTGTCATCTGCATCGGTATCAGTTTCATGTTTTTTTACCGGGCTGGGCAACACATCACTACGCCCCGATGTGGTATTGAATGAAACCCCGGACTGATTGGCTACCGGGATGGTCTTTCCTCCCTTTTGAACAGTTGGAGTTATTGTATATTCCAGCACTTTTAATATTTTTATTTCACGGGGTTCAGTTTCCCTTCTTTTTTTAGCTGCCGGGTAACTTTTTCCCAAAGTTTTTCTTTTTTATACAGCGCCCTTAACTCATTCTTATCTGGAAATGTAATGGCCTTTCCCTTGCATAAATTGGCGCAGGTAGTACAACCCACCACACATGCCATGGGTTTGGAAACTACCGGGCCTTCTTTTGTCCAGGTATATACCTGTTTTCCACAATTCATGCACATTCCGCATTTTATGCATTTTGAAAGATCAATAACAGGATTCCAATGGACTTTTTCTCGCGGATAATCAACTAACCATGCCATAAAATTATTTCTTTAAAAAGTTAAAATTCTGTCAGAAGCAGTTCCACTATCGTCCTGGTATTGCAACACTACTATTATGTTTGATGCAAATTGCCAAACGATATGAAAAATGATAAGCGGGTAACAAATTCATAACCAGTAACATGAATGGAAGATTTTCCTTTATTATTCCCTGAATGGTTTGCTCCCGCTGAACCCAAAATGGGATAAATGCATAAGCAACAATATGCATTAGCATCGCAACCATCAAACCTTCTGTTTTCCCTTTTTTTTATCTGAATACCCATAAGCTTTGCGCCTTTGGACGACTTCATGGAGAAAACAGCTGGTTCGGATACCAGACTCTGCTTTTCGCTCAGATGGTGTGGAACTCCGTCAGCCATAATAATAACTTCACCCTGCATAACAGTAAACACTACATACGTCACCATCTCACACGGAGGCACACTTCCGTTTTCCGGAAGGTCAATAATCCTTATTTTAAACTCATCGGCCTGGTATAGAACATTTTTATTTCGCTTTTCATAAGGCATGCCGGAATTTTCACTGATATTAAGAATTATTGCCATAGAAAGTTTGGTTGTTTTTATCAAAACAATCCCCCGTAAATCAATCCCGATACGGTGGCCATCACCACCACCAGGGTTACATAAACCAGGGTTTTCCGGGTTCCTATTACCCCGCGGATCACCAGCATATTGGGCAGCGACAGGGAAGGGCCTGCCAGCAGAAGAGCCAGTGCCGGACCCTTGCCCATTCCGGCAGCGATAAGCCCCTGCAGTATGGGAACCTCGGTAAGGGTGGCAAAATACATGAACGCCCCCACAATGGAAGCAAAGAAATTGGAAAATACGGTATTCCCTCCAACCAGACCGGCCACCCATTCATTGGGGATGATTCCGGCCATCGCCGTGTCGTCATGCGTTGACCCCAGCAGAAAACCGGCTATCAGAACCCCGATAGCCAGCAGGGGCATGATTTGTTTGGCAAAATCCCATGAAGAAAGGGTCCATTCCCTGTTTTCGGGTTCCCGCCGGTCGAGCAGGGTGATGATGCTGAGGCCGGCAATACCCACCACCATGGGAATTAACGGGGAGGAACTCAGAAAAGCCGATGCCGCCGTCACCAGCGCCGCCAGAACCACATGCTGCCACTTCAGCTTCAGGATAAAGATCAGTGAAAATACCAGAACCACAGCAAAAGCGGAGGTGATATACCATTTGTTGGCCCACAGCCAGTACCATGTTCCCCCGGTTACATCATTACCGGGTTTTCCCCAGTTGGCAAACACCAGGATCAGCACCAGGGTAAAAAAATGCAGGGCCGTTTGCCATACAGGCCTTTTTTCGGGCATATCGGGAAAATTCATCTGCTCCTCCCGTTTTACTTTTTCTTCTTTGCGGTATATCAGCGACATGGCCGAGCCAATCACAATGGCAAAAATCACCGCCCCGATAATACGGGCCACACCCATTTCAAAACCCAGAATACGGGCTGTGAGAATAATGGCCAGAATATTTATGGCCGGCCCGGAATAAAGGAAGGCTATAGCCGGACCCAGTCCTGCGCCCCGCTTGTGGATGCTGGAAAACAGGGGCAGAATGGTGCAACTGCATACGGCCAGTATGGTCCCCGACACAGAAGCCACCGTATAGGCCACCCATTTCTTTGCTTTTGCCCCGAAATATTTCATCACCGCCCCCTGGCTGACAAAGACCGAAATAACCCCGGCTATGAAGAAAGCAGGCAGCAAACAAAGGATCACATGCTCCTGTGCATACCATTTCGTCAGGTCGAACATGGCCATAATGGCTTCCCTGAAACGGTCGCTCTCCAGCGGCATGAAGAACGCAAACACGAAGACCACGATTATCCATATCAGTATCTTAACCTCTTTTTTCCATTCCATCTCTGTTGATTATTTAAAGTCAGTAAAATCCGTTATCGATGAATACATATTCCTTTCTTTTAGATCAGAAATAAATGATCACCACATAATAAATGCCCACTCCGATAAAAACCAGCGAAATCACCCGGCGGAACCATATTTCAAAAGTTTTCAGCCGGTGGTACAGTTTGCCCACCCCCGATACGGTATAGGCCAGCAGCCAGGCAAAAATAATGACCGGGATACCGGTGGCAATAGCAAAAACCACAGGGAGGTACAATCCCGATGCACTGCCGATGGTCATAGGGATCAGCATCCCGAAATACAGCACCCCGCTGTACGGGCAAAAAGCAAGGGCAAACACCACCCCCAGCAGCAAAACTTCCCAAAAGCCGCTGGCGCCGTTCTTTTGGAACCTGTTTGTCAGGGAACCAATACCCGGAAGTTTGATCTTCAATACATCGAGCATCAACAGACCGATCAGGATCAGCAGGGGACCGATGATCTTTTCGCCATGCTGCTGAAACCAGCCTGAAACTTTGAACTGGTCGGCGCCAATAAATATAATCACTGCCAGCAGGGTGTATGATATGGCCCTTCCCATGGTATAGATCAGTCCGTTGCGAAAAACTTTTTTCTGATTCTCAACGTCTTTACTAATAAACCCGATAGCTGTAATGTTCGTAGCAAGCGGGCAGGGACTGATGGCTGTCATCAGTCCCAGTAAAAATGCCGTTACAAAGGGCAGAGAGTGATCTGCCATCAACCTTGATATAATTTCCTCCATAATAATATTTTACAATAAGGGATCGATGGTATCTTTCATGATCTGTTTAAGCTTATCCGGCTTTCCTGCATGCAGGAAACCTTCGGCGGTAAGGTCCACAATAGCCTCCCTGCTTACTATCAGCAAAGCCTGGTAGGATACCCCCAGTTCATCGCCTTTCTTTTTACCAGCTTCTTCTTCCAGGTTATACGCAGAAAAAAACACCTGATCGCCATACAGCTCCTCAACAGCTTCCTTTGCTTCCTTTTCCAGGGTTTTGCAGGTAATACACCTGTGGGTGAAATGAAAATAATATACCTCTGCTTTCTTTTCAGCCCGGGAATCCGGTATGGCAGACTTTTCTGCGGTTTGTGCATACCCGGAACAGTGCATGCCCGCAAGGAGCAAAATAAAAAATGCAATACCTGTTTTCATCTGTTTTCCTGTTTTATGTATCATTTCGTATTTCGTAAAATTTCGAACATTACCATAAAAAATTTTTCAGATACTCAAAAAATGTTTCAGAAGCTCCTGTGCTTCTTTCCAGTTTTCCCGGTTCAGGCAATACCTGATCCGGGGCGCCTCAATTTCCCCCTGGATCAAACCGGCTTCCTTCAGTTCTTTTAAATGCTGGGAAAGGGTGGATTTGGCAACCGGAAGGTGTTCCGACAGGTCGCCGCTGTAGCAGCAGTTCTGCCTGGAAAGCAACTCAAGCACATACACACGTACAGGATGCGCCATGGCTCTGGCATAGCGCGCTATTTTCTTTTGGTTCCGGGTAATGGTTTCAGTTTCTGCCATTCTGTTCGTAAAATACCGAACAAAGGTATATGACATTTTTCAAACGGTAAAAGAAAATCTCAAAAAAAATATTTCTGAAAAACCACATTCATTTTTCATGCAATATTTTAACCCTTCAGCCTTAACCCTTTCCCATTTTCCTTTAGCCTTTAGCCTTTATCCTTTAACCTTTAACCTTTAACCTTTAACCTTTAACCTTTAGCCTTTAACCTTTAGCCTTTTTCCCTTCATCCTTCCACCATCACCCATCCCCCGCTTTTTTCGGAAGCCCGAACCGCATCGATCACCCGCATGTTGGCAATGGCATCGCTCACAGGGGTGGGAACGGGCAGATCGTCAAGCACGGCTTTCGCGAAAGCTTCGAACATCAGTCCGTACTGGTCGTACGGTCCGAAGGTCAGTTCACGGGTCCCCAAACTATTGGTTACCGTAAGCCGGGCCGGCACGTCGGGACAGGTATTGAACGGCTGATGTATAATAATTTCCCCGGAATCGCCGATGATCTTCACTTCCTGCCGCGGTTGCATCAGGGTGGAAACGGTAAAGGCAGCCCGGGCATCCCCGAAATCCATCATGGCCGAGGTATGCCTATCGGCGCCGAATTCCGGGTGTCTTTCCACATGGGCCACGAGCCTGACCGGTTCCTTTCCCAGAATAAAACGGGGGACCGATATGGCATAGCAGCCGATATCCATCAGAGCGCCACCTCCGTATTCGGGTTTGTTCCGGATGTTCCCGGGGTCGGGGTTGTGGTAACTGAAATGGGTATGAACAACGTGTACCTTCCCAATCTCACGGATGTTCACCAGTTCCCGGGCCCTCAACCACATGGGCTGGATGCGGTACATAAAGCCTTCCATCAGTTTTACCCCTTTCTTTTCGGCATAAGCCGCTGCATCCTGCGCTTCCGCAGCATCCATAGCCAGAGGTTTTTCGCAAAGGATGTGCTTCCCGGCGTCCGCCGATTTTTTGATCCATCCGGCATGCATGTGGTTAGGCAGGGGAATGTACACGGCATCGATCTCCCGGTCGCTCAGCAGCTCTTCATAAGAACCATAAGCCCGGGGCACACCCCATTCTCCGGCAAAAGCAACGGCCTTTTCCTTTGAACGGGAAGCGATGGCCAGAAATGTCACCCGTTCCAGATCTTTTAAAGGAACCACGATGCGCTTGATCAGATGGCCCGAAACGCCCAGGCAACCCAGTTTCATCTTTTTCATATCACTCATTCGTTAGGGAAGGAGGCAAGCCGGTAAACCACCGGTTCGGCCACCCTCCGTTTTTTATATTAGCCTTACAAGATAAAAAAATCGTGAAAAAGGAGGAAAGAAACATGAATATGTAATATAAACCTGTTACTTTTAGAATCGAAAAAATACACCAAAATGAAAAGGCATACTTTTTTCGGTTTGCTGGGCATTATGCTTTCTGTCACCTTCCCTGCTTCACCGCAGGGAAAGCCGGCAGAAACCATCCGCCTGGTTTATCTTGGCGGCCAGTCGAATATGGACGGTTACGGATATATCCGTGACCTGCCCGATTCCCTGAACCGTGTATTTGAAAACTGCTGGATCTTTCACGGCAACCCCACCCCCGACGGGGTTCCGGGTGGAGGAGCGGGCATCTGGGCGCCGCTGCAGCCCGGCCACGGCGCAGGATTTGTTTCCGACGGGGAGGTAAACCGGTATTCCGATCGTTTCGGGGTGGAGCTGTCGCTGGCAGCCCGCCTGCAGGAATTGTATCCCGGCGAAAAGATTGCCCTGGTAAAATATTCCCGGGGTGGCACCTCCATCGACAGCTCCGGAGCTGCGGGTTACGGCTGCTGGGAACCCGATTTCGGCGGCGCCGAAGGCATTAACCAGTACGACCATTTTCTGGCCACAGTGCGAAATGCCCTGGCCAAAGACGATATTGACGGGAACGGGGTGAAAGACAAACTGGTGCCCTGCGGGATCCTCTGGATGCAGGGAGAAAGCGATGCCGCCTTCACAGAGGAGATTGCCTCCCGCTACCACGCACACCTCACCCGCTTAATGGACCTGATCAGAGCTGCTTTCCTCACCGACGACCTGCCGGTGGTGGTGGGCAAGATATCCGATTCGGGGCTAGTGCCCGGAGGGAAAGTATGGCGCCATGGAGAACTGGTTCAATATGCTGAGGAAAAGTATGTCCTCACCGATGCCCGGGCCGCCATTGTGAGGGAAACAAAAAATTACGGGTATTCCGATCCGTATCATTACAACAGTGAGGGATACATAGACCTGGGCCGGCGGTTTGCCGAAGCCCTGGTCAAACTGGAAAATGTAAAATAATCATTAAACGTTCAATATTGTATGGGAAGATCAAGGGAATCATTTCAGAAAAGGGAAGTACGGAACAAAAAGGAAAAAAAACGCAACCTGAAAGAGAAAAAAAGACAGGAACGGAAGGAACATGACAAGAAGAGCAGCCTGGAGGATATGATTGCTTACGTGGATGAGAAAGGGCAGATCACCTCCACCCCACCCGACCCGGATAAAAAAGATGAGATCGATCCGGAAGAAATCGAAGTAAGTGTGCCGAAAAACGACCCGTCTCTGGAACCTGATCCCATCAGGCAGGGAACGGTGACCTTTTTCAATCATTCAAAAGGATTTGGTTTCATCAGGGACCAGGAGAACGGACAGAGTGTTTTTGTGCATGTGAATGAATTGCTGGAAGACATTCGCGAAGGAGATAAAGTAACTTTCAGAACCGAGCAGGGACAAAAAGGGCCTGCCGCCGTGGGGGTGGAAAAAGTCAAATAAAGCCTTTCCAACCATTTCACTACTTCCGGACATGGAATTCATCCACCCGTACGGCCCGCTGCACCCCTTTCACTTTCATCAGGCGATGCAGCACCCCTTCCAGATGCGACTTGCTGGTAACAAACAGGGTAATGATCCCCTCAAAGAACCCGTCTTTCGATTCCATACTGATCGAGCGCATGTTCACCTTCAGGTCTTTTGACAGTACCTCCGAGAGTTTATTGATCATCCCCAGCTCATCCACACCGGTTACCCGCACCACCGTCTGGAACGAGCTGCTTTCGTAATTCTTTTTCCAGGAAGCCTTTACCACCCGGTAGCCATACCTTCTGATCATTTCGGCGGCATTGGGGCAATTCAGCCGGTGGATCTTGATCCCTTCGTTCACGGTCACAAACCCGAATATTTCATCGCCGAAAATGGGGTTGCAGCAACGGGCCAGCTGATATTTCAGTCCGTCCACATTGTCATCCACCAGCAGGAAATCCTCTCCTTCCATTTGCCGGGTAACGGGTGGCTGTGCCGCATCCGGTTCCGGCGTTTTTACAGAAGCCGGCACTTTCTCCGGTTCAGGTGGCTGCACAAACAGCTCCTTGACCTCGGCCAGGTCGATTTTCTCCTGGAAGATCAGGGCATACAGGTCCTGTGCCGTTTTCAGCTTAAAACGTGCCAGTAGCCTTTTGATGTTCTCATCATTGTAGGGAATCTTCCAGTTCCTGAAGCGGCGCTGCAACAGTTCCTTTCCCGCCTCGGCCGCTTTGAATTTCTCCTCGTTCAGGGCCTGCCTGATCTTGTTCCGGGCTTTGGTGGTTACCACCATGTGCAGCCAGTCGCGTTTTGGCTTCTGGCTGTTTGATGTAAGGATGTGTACCTCGTCGCCGTTTACCAGCTCGTATTTCAGGGGAACATTCTTCCGGTTTACCCGGGCTCCCACACAGTGGTACCCTATATCGGTATGGATATCGTAGGCAAAATCGAGTACCGTGGAACCCGTGCGCAAACGCTTCAGCTCGCCTTTGGGGGTGAATACGAACACCTCGTCGGTGTACAGGTTCTGCTTGAGCTCCTCGGCATCATCGGCGGTCTCGGGCGGGGAAGTTTCCAGCATCTCACGCATGGAAACCAGCCAGGCATCCATGGCTTTTTCACGGCCTCCTTCCTTGTATTTCCAGTGGGCGGCCACTCCTTTCTCGGCCAGTTCATCCATACGCTCGGTACGGATCTGCACCTCCACCCATTTGCCCCCGGGCCCCACCACCGTGGTATGCAGCGACTCGTACCCGTTCGATTTGGGAATGGATATCCAGTCGCGCAGCCGCTGGGGATTGGGCTGGTAAAAATCGGTCACCACCGAGTACACATGCCAGCAGTCGGCTTTTTCCTGTTCGGGGCGGGTTTCCAGAATGATGCGGATGGCAAACAGGTCGTACACCTCGTCAAAATCCACTCCCTGGCGTTTCATTTTCGACCAGATGGAAAAAATGGATTTATTGCGGCCGATGATCCTGAATTTGAATTGCTCTTTTCTCAGCCTGGCACGCAGGGGTTTGACAAATTCGGTGATATACTGCTCCCTTTCCGTGGCCGATTCCCTGATCTTTTTCTCGATAGACGCATAGGTACGGGGTTCGGTAAAAAGCAGGTAACGGTCCTCCATCTCGGTCTTTACCGAGTACAGTCCCAGCCGGTGTGCCAGGGGAGAATAGATGTAGAAAGCCTCTGAAGCCACCATAAGCTGACGGTCGAGGGGAAACTGCGGCAATTGACGGATGTCGTACAGCCGTTCGGCGATCTTGATCAGGATCACGCGGATATCGGTGGCCAGGTTCAGCACCAGTTTCCGGAGGTTTTCAGGCTGGGAAAAGGTATTGCGGGTATCGATGGAAGCGATCTTCGTTAACCCGTCGACAATGAGCTGTACCTGCGGGCCGAATTCCTTTTTCAGGTATATTTCGTTCACTGCGGGATCGAGGTGGGAAAACAACAGCAGGGCCGAAGTAGCCGAGACCATGCCCATGCCGAATTCGTTAACCAGGATCAGGGCGATGTGCAGCACCCGTTTCAGGTCGGTTTCCGTTTCCTCCCCCTTCTGCATCCGGCATACCCGGTCGGCCACACCAAAGGCTTTGCGCAGCAGTTCCAGGTCTTCTTCGGTCATGCGGTACCGAGCAGCCCGCAGGAGGCGGCGGTACAGACTGCGGATCTCAGCACGCTGGTTTTTCTTTTCCATGTCGGCTGTAATGGTGTATTCCCGTAACAATTTTTTTGCCAAACCTGTTCAACGGGTCCGGGAAAATGCCTGTACAAATTTACATAATATAAGGGAATCATGGGGGTAGATAACCGGGGCATCCGGAGTTCCGGATTGCGATCATTTCGTTACAGGCGAAGGAATAGGAACCATTAAGAGATATTGTTATTCCTATCATTTCCATACCTGTGTCCTTTGTCAGTTAGTAATGAAATTCGTCTTCCTGGAATTATCATGGATAATGACAGGGTCAGAAGAAAAGGCTGCCTCAAAGGATATGACAAATGATTTTCGTATTTCAGAAATTTTGCCGCCAGAGGATCATAATTATCAGATTATCAAGATATTTAAATAAGTTAAACCGTTTTGAAAACATGAATTTTTTATTAATTTTAGCGTGAATTCATTGAAATTATTAATTTGAAACAACTATTATTTCTAAGGAGGTAACCATGAATAAACCATTATCATTCATTGTATTCGTATTTATTGCAGTGCATGCAGTATCATGCAGTGACAAAGACGAAAACGGAACGGTAGCTGAATATTTCGGCAACTGGGAGTATACAACTGCCGGAATAGTAGAGTATATTAAATTCACTGAAACAGCATTTCAGCTGGAAAAATACATAATGCCTGATATGGCTTTGCATGAAGGGTCGAAAGGATCGTATATTCTGAATGAAGAAGGGGATTATTACGAGGGGACCTTCAACACGCATGAAAAATATAACGCCGAATTAGAAACATGGGAACCGGCTGATGAAACCTTACAAACCCGGATAGAAATTGTGGAAGAAAACAAGCTGTATCTGTATTTTTATAACGAAGACGATGAACAGTGGGAAAAATATTTGCCGGATAACATGATAAATGGTTTAGCCCCCTATAATTCGGACAATTTACATTTGGACTTCAATAATAAGCATCTTTCTTCATAATATTGTACCAGCAAGGAACAACCGAAGGTGACTATTGAACCGATGGTTGTTGAA
>DSCJ01000094.1 GCA_011049175.1 Bacteroidota bacterium
CTGTTCCTTTGTAAAATCCATGGGTCTTCTTTTTTTAGTTAAACATTATTTTATGGCTAATGCAAAACTAATTTAAGAAGACCTTTTTTTAATATACCGGACACACTTTATGAAACACTATCATAAATTGATTTTTAATAAATTATCTCGATAATATAGAATCGTTTTATTTAAGCTCCGGGGCGCTGTTTAATTCGCTAATTCAAAGAGGATTCATGTATTTTTGAAGAGAAACAAGTATTCTGAAGCAACCGATATGATATCCCGGCGGAATGTATTTCGGAAAATGAAATGGATAATACTGGCCTTTCTGGGATATGCGGGGTACAGAACCTCCCATCGGACCATGAGTACCGAAAAGGCAACCCAATACAGGATAACCGGCCATCTTGCCGAAGGGATCAGTTTTTACGGACCGGTGATACTGCAGAAAAACGGCAGTCATATCCGTTTCTTTTCTTCTTCCTGTACACATCTTGGTTGCCAGATTACAGAAGAAAACAACCGTAAGCTCGTGTGTCCCTGCCATGGGTCGGAATTCAGCACGGACGGGGAGATATTGAAAGGACCTGCCGGAAAACCCCTCAGGGAACTTACTTTTTCATACCACCGTGAAAAAGATGAATACATTGTTCATCTTTCCTCGTGATTCATGAGAAAATTTCTGACATATACCTCCTCATTTCTGAAAGACGGCTTTGGTGTTCTTGCACTGGGGTCATTTCTGCTGGCATTGCTGTCGGGAGTATTCCTGGTGGTCCCCTATAATGTGGATTCTCCCTATGAGTCGGTAAGAAATATGATACTGGTAAACGGTTATGCGGTATTTTTCAGGAACCTGCATTACTGGAGCGGCCAGCTTTTTCTCATTTTCACCGTTCTCCATACCTGGGATTATCTTTACCGTACCGAAAAGATCCCGGAAAAACGCGGGGTCTGGTTCCGGCTGGTTGTTTCCCTGGCCGTGACAGTTCTGGTTATGCTTACGGGTTTCCTCCTGAAGGGAGATGCCGACAGCCTGCAGGCCCGCCGGATCATGGATTCGCTAATAAAGACATTCCCCGCCGGTGGAAATTTTCTTTCCGGGTTTCTGCTGGGAAAAGAAGGTTCATTCCAGTTAATATACGTACACCATATTGCCACAGCTACCATTTTCCTTCTGATCGTTATTTTCGAACATGCCCGTACGGTATGGGTCAATACCCGTTCGTTCGTACGTCTGACCATACTTCTGGTCGTTATTTCGCTGGTTTTCCGGGCTCCCCTGCACGATAACCTGAACCCCGTGGTCAAGGGACCCTGGTATCTCATCGGCCTGCAGGAAATACTGCATCTAATGAAAAATCCGGCGTGGTCGCTGGTCATAATCCTCATTCTTTTTGTTGTGCTGTATTTCATCCCCTACCTCAAAGGATCCCGGCAGATCAACAGCCGCAGGTTCCTGTTGTTGTCTTTTTACCTGTACGGAATATTTACCCTCACCGGATATTTCTTCCGGGGTAAAAACTGGCAATGGATATGGCCCTGGGAAACCGGATACCGTACGGCCGTGTATTTTCCCTTTCAGGCAGATATTCCCGCCTTCCGGATTGACAGCGCTCTTCTTACATCCCTTGAAAATTCAGCCCGTAAGGAATCCTGTATGGCCTGCCATGCAGAAATGTCCGGGTTTTCACCTTCTCATGATCCCGGTGCTACAGGGTGCTTTATCTGCCACCGGGGCGATCCTTTCAGCCTCAATAAAAACAGGGCCCACCGGAACATCATTCTGATACCCGGCAATATAACCGATGCAACCCTGAGTTGCGGCACAGCCGACTGTCATCCCAAAATTCCTTCCCGTGTGGAAATGTCGCTGATGAACACCGCCAGCGGGATGGTAAGTGTCAACCGGTTTGTGTTCGGAGAATCTGATTCGCCTTCCGTGCATTCCGATATCCGGGATATCAGGCACAGCGCTGCCGATACCCATTTGAGGAATCTGTGTGCCGCCTGCCACCTTTCCAATGAAAAAACCCAGGCAGGGCCCATAAATCAGCTTTCGAGGGGAGGCGGATGCAATGCCTGTCACCTGAACTATTCGCCGGAGGCCCTGGCCGACCTTCAACAACGGCAATCCGGCCAGGCGGCCGATACCACACTGCCACGGGTTCATCCCTCCCTTTCAGTAAATATCACATCTGATCATTGCTTCGGGTGCCACAGCCGGTCGGGTAGAATATCCACCAGTTACACGGGCTGGCACGAAACCCTCCTGAAACCGGAAGACATACCTCAAACGGGCAATTATCAGATGATGGACGACCAGCGGGTGTACCGGTACATACAGGAAGACGTCCACCACACGGCAGGAATGGAATGCATCGACTGCCATACATCCTATGAAATCATGGGCGACGGGAATTTATACCTCCACAAGGAAGAACAGGTAAAGATCCGCTGCAGGGATTGTCATTTTACGGAACCACCCGGTGCCATTCCCCTGGATCAGGTTGACGGAGAAACCCGCAAGATCATCGAGCTGAGGAATATGAATGAACCCGGTAGAAAATACATGCTGGGCATGGAATCGGGAGAAATCATACTCAACGCCACCCTTAAGAACGGGCAATGGATGCTTGAAGGCAAGAAGTCAGGTACATGGCATCCCCTGAATCCCCCGGCCAAAATCTGTGTGGAAGGATCGTCGCACAGCAATCTCCATTGCAGCGCCTGCCACACCGGCTGGACCCCCCGGTGTCTGGGCTGCCACAACAGCTATGATCCCTCAGGCCCCGGCTACGATCACCTGAGAAATTCCGAAACAAGGGGAACCTGGGCCGAATGGGTAGGCTTGCACCTGGCCGGACCCCCAACCCTCGGTGTAAAAGAAGAAAAAGGAAATAATGAAAAAACCATTATCCCCGCTACACCGGGAATGATTCTTACCATCGACCGGAGCAGTTACACAGGAAAAAACGAAACGGTCCTCTTCAGGCGACTCTTTGCCCCCATGGAAGCACATACCACCTCCCCCGAAGGCCGTTCATGCCGTTCCTGTCACCTTGATCCCGTAGCCCTGGGATACGGAGAGGGAAACCTTGAGTACCGGGTAGAAGGAAATACGGGCCGCTGGATATTTACTTCAAAATATGCCCCCCATCAGAATGACGGTTTGCCCGAGGATGCCTGGACGGCTTTTCCGGGCAACGCCATTCCTCCTTTTTCCACCCGGGAATGGTTCCGCCCGTTCAGCAGGGAAGAACAACAGTCTGTGCTACTGGTTGGTGCCTGCCTGGAATGCCACGATGAAGATTCCGATGTGATGAATGAATCACTGATATCCTTCCGGAAAGTCCTGGATGAAAGAAGCAGGTCGTGCATCCTTCCCGCCGGCAGTTTTTAGCATCCTGCCCCCGAGAGTGTTTATCCGCTGTCAGCCAGCTTTTTTATTAATTCGGGTTTCAGGATACGGATCTCCTTTTTGTTCATCCCTATAATACCGGAATCAACAAATTCCTTCATCGCACGGGATACACTCTCACGTGTTCCGCCTACCATAGAGGCCAGTTCCTGACGGGTAAGCAGCATGGGATATTCCTGGGCCCGGAAAATTTCTTCGGCAAAATATAGCAATGTCTCGGCCAATCGACCGGTCAACTGTTTTTGCCAGTGACTTACCAGCCGGTTGAAATGACTCAGTTCTTCACGGCAGATGTAATCAATCAGTTCATTGGCAAAGTCCCCGTTCTTCTGTATCAGCAACCTGAACTCACCTACCCTGATATAACAGGCTACGGCCCGGGTGAGGGCGGAAGCCGAATACTGGTTGACCACATCTCCCAGAATGGTCTGTATTCCCAAATACGTACCGGAACAGGCAATCTTAAGAATCTGATCCCGGTTCCTGGGTCCTTTCTTATGGATCCGGGCCAGTCCTTCCTTGAGATACACCACATGACCCGATGGGGTTCCCTGGCGGAAAAAAGCGTCGCCACGGTTTACACTGACTTCCACACATGCCTTCCCAAGCATATGGAGTTCTTCTTCCGACAGAACAGCGGCAGCTTTCGATTTAAACCGGCAACGGGCACAGGAAGATTCACTTCTGAGGTCCATAGGATCAATTTTCCGGCTCGCGATACTGCTCCAGCAGATTATTTCAAGCGGAGCATATCTGAAAAATGCTATTATCTGTCAAAGATAAAAAATATTACAGGACTGTGATATATATCACATTTATAAATTAACCAAATCACACTATTCGCTTGACACATGCGGCCAGTTCTATTTATATTTGTATATATACAAATACCTGGTCATGAAAAAAATAAGGGACTTTTTGTTCAATGTCGGGTTTCATTGCGTATTGCTTGGGATCCTGGGTATTTTTGCCATTATCGTGTTCGGATGCATCACCTGCATAGCAGACCTGCCACCCCGGTATTTTTACATTGCCCTGGCAGTGGGTCTGGCATGCGGTATTATTGCCTCCATTTGTTGCATCCGGAAAAACTGCAGTCTTTTCAAAAAAGACCATTCTTCCTGAATGAAATGAAAAATCACAGTTAATAAGGTTTCGCTTTACAGAGTAAATTTTCCCCGTATCTTTACGGGGATTTTTTTATCCATGACCTTTCATCCATCTGTCACCGGAATGGTTCTGGCCGGAGGGAAAAGCTCCCGGATGGGAACCGATAAGGCGTTGCTCCCCTGGGGAAAAACCAGTATGCTGGAACATGCTGCAAACCGGTTGAAACCACTCTGCCATGAGGTAGTGATCAGCAGCAACGACAGGAAACACCAGATTCCCGGGTTTGCGCTGATTCCCGATACGGAGCCGGGAATAGGTCCCCTGGGTGGGATCCTGTCGGTTATGAAACGCCGGAATGAAGAATATTTTCTGGTATTGTCGGTTGACCTGCCATTGGTTACTTCCGCCATTCTGAAACATATCCTTTCGTTCCGGAAATCGTACAGCCTGGTTATTCCCGTAAACAGCAACGGCATGCCCCAACCCACCTGTGCCTGCTATCACAGAAAGCTGCTTCCACTGATGGAACAAATGATGCAGCAGGGGGCAAACAGCCTGCGCCCCCTGATCCGCCATCCTGAATGTTTTTCTTTACCTGTTCAGGATTATCCCGATATCTTTACACCCGATACTTTCATCAATATGAATCACCCTGAGACATATGAAAAGTACCGGCCTGAATAAAAAATACCCGCACCGGAGACCGGGTAGAACCACCGGGCAGGACATATGGATGAAAGCCGCTGTGGCCGGAGGATTCTGGGCAGCCATCGAGATCATTATCGGAAGTTTTCTTCACAATATGCACCTGCCTTTTGCCGGATCGTTTCTCACATTTCTGGGCGTGGTTATTACCGCTTCATTTTACCGGATCTGGCCGGAAAACGGATTGCTCTGGCGGGCCGGAGTTATATGTGCCCTAATGAAATCGGTCTCTCCCAGTGCCATCATCCTGGGACCGATGATCGGAATACTGACCGAGGCGGTGATTATGGACCTGGCATTACGTTTTATGGGCAACCGGCTTCCGGCTTACATCACAGGAGGCGTTCTGGCCATGTTCAGTACCCTGATCCATAAAATCATCACCCTGCTGATCCTGTACGGAATGAACCTGGTTCGCATTGCTGAAAACCTGTATTATTTCTCCATCAAGCAGATAGGAACCGACCGGTATACTCTCTGGATACTCCTGGCATTCATTGCCCTGTTTTACCTTGCAGGAGGCATAGCCGGAGGATGGATAGGCTATCGTACCGGTAACCGTTTGAATATGAACACCGTATCATCAGGCACTCTGAAGAACTCCCACGACCAGCATTTTCTCAGTGAAACCCCTGCCGACCGGAAATATTCCGTATGGCTCCTTGCCGCGTATGTGCTTCTGATTCCGGCCGGCCTGATCGTGACCTCCCGGGCTGGTCTGTGGGTGGCCGTTCTGTTAGCCCTGTGCCTTACCCTGCTTGTTGCCCTGCTTTATCCCGGGTCGGTGAGGAAAATAAGGAAACCCATGTTCTGGGTGCAGTTTTTCGTTGTGATTATTTCAGCGTCATTTTTTCTCGGGAATATCGACCGGCAGGATCCCGGCTGGTCAGTAAACGGACTGCAGGAAGGGATCAGGATGTGCCTTCGGGCTCTGATCGTGTATTTCGGTTTTTCGGCCATCAGCAATGAACTGCGGAATCCGGTGGTAACCCGCATCCTTACCCGGCGGGGACTCGAAAACCTGTATGTTTCCCTCAGCCTGGCATTTATGGTCCTGCCTCATGTAGCCAGAAAAATAACAGGTCCGCGACGGATGATCACACGCCCGGGCGCTTCCCTGATCAGCCTGTTGAATGAAGCCGAGAGATGGCTGGAAGAGATCAGGAATATAAAAACAAACGGGTCAGGTTGATTGGGTCAGGTTATCTGTTGTGTACTTACGCAACTCCTTCACCGCCATTCCCAGGAAAAACAATAGCAGCAACACGGAACTGGCCAGAGATATTTTTTCGCCCACAAAATAACTGCGGGGCTTGAATTCAAAGGTAATCCGATGTTCGCCGGCAGGCAGCAACATTCCCCTCAGCACATAATTTACTCTGAAATGGGATGTGTGTTCTCCGTCAACAGCCGAAATCCATCCCTTTTCATAATAAATCTCAGAAAATACAGCTACCTGTTCTTTCCTGCTCCTGTATACATACTCCAGTTTATTGGGCCGGTATGATTCCAGTCGAATGAACGAGGCGGTGTCATTGCCGGGCGAATAGCCTTCAAGCATCTCGGAAAATCGCCGGTCAACGATGGCTTCTGTGGCGGGATCGAAATCAGACAGGGCTTCGATCTCTTCATCAGCATTCTCCACCCAGCGCAAGGAATCCACAAACCAAACATTCCCCAGGGCCCCGGGGTTAAACCGGGCCTGAGGTTGATTGTTTTCACCGGGAACAATATAATAACGGGTATTGAGCATATTCAAAACCTGAGGATTATTGCGGCTAATGTGGCGATCGATCAGTTCCTGATACTGCTTCATTTTCGCACCGTGGTATCCACCTATGGAATTGTGAAAATAGGAGGTACTGGCATCATTAAAAGTACTTACCGTCAAATTCATTACCCGGAAATTCAAGGTTGTATCCTGCAGAATCTGCTGGTCAGCACGGGTAGGCCTGAACGGCTCTCTCACTTCCCTGGCGCTGGTAAAAAAATCGTTATTCAGATATCTTTTGTTGACCGGCCACAGATCAATTAAAACCAGGCCGGCCAGGGTAACATAGAAAAAAGCAGGACTTATCTTTTTGTAATGATACCCCAGCAACAGGGAGAATGTAAAAACCACGAAAATAAAAGAACGCAGGGCATCTTCCCTCAGCAGCATTTTCCGGTCGTCGCGCAGGGCTTCCATCAGAGCGTTGGGCCATCCGGCCGATTGGAGCTGCTGGTCGACGGGACCCTGAAAATTCAGCATCCAGCCCGGAAACAGGGCAAAAAAGAGGGTGATGCCCCCGACAATGCCTGCCGACCATTTCATGGCCTTCCAGAAATCATCTTTCCCCGTTTTCCCTTCCACAATCTGTTTTACAGCCAGAAAACCCAGCAGGGGCACTACCAGTTCCATGATCACCAGGATCATGGACACGGTCCTGAACTTACTATACCCGGGAAAATAATCAATGAAAAGGTCTGATAGAAAATGGAAATGTTTTCCCCAGGCCAGCATCAGTGATAACAGAGCCGCTGCAGCCACCCACCAGCGTACCGGACCTTTAACCAGAAACATACCCAGAACAAACAAAAAAACCACCACCGCTCCGAGGTATACCGGTCCGGCCGTATACCGCTGTTCGCCCCAGTAGAGAGGCATGTTCCGGATGAATTGCCGTGCCGCTTGCGGGTTCTGCCTTCTGAGTACTTTGTAAGTGGAAGAACTTTCATCCAGTTCCCCCACAGATTTTCCCCCCAGAAAATTGGGGATCAGCAGATTCATACTTTCCTTGATGCCGTAACTGTAATCATTCAGAATATAATCTTTATCCAGTCCCCGGGTTTTATTTTCAGCATCCAGTGTAAGTTCCGATTCTCCCCTGGTAGAATACTTCCCATACTCTGCCGTAACCAGCACGGAAGTAATATTGGCTCCTGCCGCCAGAAGGGCTGCAAACAGCAATGCCCCGGCAGTTTTTAGAAAACGTGCAAAGGTTTTCTCCCTGACAGCTACCACCAGATAGGCAAGTCCCATCAACAGAACGACCATGGCCGTGTAATAAGTGATTTGCAGATGCCCGGCATAAAGCTGCAGAGCCAGAAATACACCGGCAACCGCAGCCCCCCA
Source organism: Bacteroidota bacterium (assembly GCA_011049175.1). GTDB lineage: Bacteria > Bacteroidota > Bacteroidia > Bacteroidales > VadinHA17 > HyVt-105. The sequence goes on from DSCJ01000094.1 coordinate 8,334, forward strand.
CCAGCGTTTCCCTCTGAAGGCAAGGATAATCCCTGCCACAATACCCGGCATATAAGCCATGGCATGGGCTTTTGAATTGTGACCGACACCCCCGATGATGAAAAAATAGGTGGAAAAGCCGAACGCCAGGGCGCCGGCAATGCTCAGCCAGGGATCAACCCTGAAAGCCAGAAGCAGGATATAAAAACTGATCAAACTGAGAAACAGAAACCTGGCGGGCACCGGGAATCGCAGGGATACGACCCGGTCGACAAAACGGAACAGATTCCCCGGATATACCACAGAAATCAAATAAGCCGGCATCCCTCCGAACATCCGGTTGGTCCACAGGGCTTCTTCGCCTGTTTCTTCTCTGAAATCGACCACCTCCTTCGACATGCCGATAAACTGCACAATATCGCTTTGCAGAATTCTCTTCCCTTCCAGCAGCGGGGAAAAGTATGCAAAACTGATCACAATAAACACCAGTACCGCGATAATATGCGGGACCATTGATTTCAGGCTGAGCTTTTTCATGGAAAACGGTTTAAGGAAGTCCCATGCATGTCAGTCGTCTATTTCTTCGTAATCTACATATTCCCCCTCGTCCGGACTGATCCGTTTTTTACGTTCCGGGTGGTCATTAACGGTTACCTTACCCTCGTTCTTCCTGATATCCCTTTCCTGTTTTCTGTGCAGATTGTACAGGTATCTTTGCAGGAAGTACCGGTTCAGTAAAGTAACGATATAATACACCGCCACCAGGATCAGTATGGTTTTGAGCAAACCGACAAGCATAACTCACTTTTCAGTGCATGCAAAGTTACTGATTTATTCAGAAAGCAGCGAAACTGTGGCGGAAATCACTTCACTGACAGATCCATTCCGTATGAGGTGCAGGAAATGTTTCAATCGAGGATAATCGGCTGATCGTTTAGCCATCTTTTCCTGCATCCGAATACCAGGTTCAGTCCGAAACGAACATTTACCGAATTGAAGTTGTTTGGTAGCAGGAAGCCATCCAGGTCTCTGAAATCTTCCGTAGTAGCCTGTATTTTAGTGAAATTCAGGGGGATCCTGTCGGTTATCAGATAGAAATGAAACGGACCGCCCTTGATCACCACTCCTGCACCCAGGTTGTCGTAAGTATGGTTCATCATGGAATAGCTAAGGCTGAGGCTGAAAAATTTTGCCAGAAAGGCATTGGCAGAAAGGGTAACCGATTGCCTCACTTTTTTTCCGATGAATTCGCTCCGCGAAACCACCCCGAAAGAAAGCATGTCATCCAGCTGGTATTCTCCCGCCAGATAGAGCTTGGGTGAAAGAAAGGTAGTATATGCCTGAGCATGATCGGTTACCTGAAACAATCCGGCGATGGAATCCAGCAGGGCCTCGGCTTCCTTGTCCAGATCAAACTCCGCATTGGCTACCAGCCCTTCCGACAGGTCGAACCCGGTAAATTCAAACGATCCATCCTGTTTGAAATTATAGGTGTTGGCCCCCCAGTGAATGTAGCCCAGGTCAATCAAACTGGCCGATACCACCAGCCTGTCGAGCACACGGTATTCCATACCCAGATCCAGCCCCAGACCCAGGTTCTTCGTATTCAGGATCGTCCCTGCAATTTCCGAATCGGGAATATCCTGGAATGTGATATCATCAATTTCCCCTTCCTGATTCTTCGTAATTTCAATCGGGGCAGAAACATTCAGGGAGAGATTGGAATGAAAGCGCAGGTCGAAAGTGGCGGGATCGGTATACAGGCCAATATCCGGAAGAGGGCTTCCCGTATGAATATTGAAAACACCCAGCAACACTTTGGGCTTGAATCCGATGTTCAGCTTCGGTGTGACTTCTCTGGCAAACCCCAGGCCAAATTCATGGAAAGCATTTACATTGATACCCAGGTCGCTGAAATCGGCCGTTTCTCCCAGAAAATCACCGTTCCCCTGAAGGGCAATAGCAAACAGGTCGCGCGGCAGGGAAACGTTCGCAGTCACCCTTTCGGTAACATCCAGATACACATAGGTGTTTTTCGACCGGAAGCCCATGCTTAGCAGGCTCACATTCACCTCTGGGGAAAGCAGGCTTCTTTTATTCAAACCGGCTATAAATTCTCCCATATCATAGGAAGGGTGAAATATGGTGATCATCGAATCGCGATATTCACCGGTACCCCGGAAAATCACGTCTTCCACATTGAAAAGGGTATTGGAAAAACTGGCATAGGTAGAAGAAAATCCGGGCATACCGAGAAATACATTGCACCGGAAAACCTTGGCCGGATTCAAATACCTGGCGGCCGGGTTGTTTTTCAGAAAATAGAGGGTGTTGTTTTGCTGGCCGGTAACAGGTACGAGCAACAAAAATCCCAGGAGCAACAAGGTGGCAGATCTTTTTATTTTGACTGTGTGGATCATGGATCTGTTGTTTTTCTTTATACCGAAATGATTCAAACCGTATATTACAAATTATAATTCAAACGGAAAACTGAATTCAGTGAGCAGCCCAATGTTAAAATCCAGGCTGTAATAGGTCATCAGTTTCACAGGATCGGTGCCCCCACCTGAAGTGGTCAATGTAACCCGAATAATGAGCTGTGTAGATTCAGACAGGTCTGTGAAAAAATCGCTTTCCAGATCAATCACCGTGGTATATTCCGAAGGGGTTTCCACAATCCCATCTGCATTGACCGGGGCAGCGGCCAGCAGCTCAACATTCAGGGGCGTCCCGGTGGTATGGCTCACCGAGTCATAAGGAGTTATCTGAAAATTCAGGTCCATGGGGAACCAGTTCTCGGTAACTCCCAGGTAAATCTTACTATAGGCAATATTGGTCGGGTCAAAATCCTCACCAATATCCACTTCCACTGTATCGACAAGAGAAAGGTTGCTGGCCGAAAAATCCAGGGGGATTTCAGCTTCCAGACCCACATCAATACGGCTTCTATCGGTCACGAAATTGCTGATGGTATTATCTTCTTCGGGGTTAACAGTGGCAGACCCCGAAAATACCACTTCAAACGGTGGAGGAAGTACCAGAAGGTCTTCCAGATTGGTATTGGCATTGTCGAACCTCAGGGTATCGGTAATAAAAAGGTCCAGGGTATCGGCCGGGAAGCTGATCACCTCGGGTTGAGCCCCCAGGTCAACCGAAGACCCTCCGTTAAAATATCCTGTCACATCCAGTGCCATCTCAATGGGAATACCGAACGAATTGGTATAAAAAAACTGAATCCTCGGATCGGCAAGCTGGAATGTGCCGGTAATTCGGTCAAGCACCTCATCCTCAATTTTTACGGTATCCTGGTCGAAGGTTTCTACCATATGTCCCAGATAGCCCTCCATATAAGCAAACGAAATGTTATCAACAGTGAATTCAAGAACCAGGTCGTCGGTAAGATCGAAAGTAACCATATTGTTGGAAGAAACGATCTCTATCTCATATTCAAAGGGGAATATATTATAGGGCTGGACAGGATCGGTGGTCATATCCACCTTCACATCATCCAGCAGGAGGGTTCCCGGCGTGGGATTGCCTCCGTTATACGGTATGATCATTTCATATTCCGGCACAGACCCGTTTACCGTGGCCGAAGGCAAAACGATCCTGACCAGAATATCTTCCTGAATATTCGAAGTAACGGAATAATTGATCTCGGCCGTTTTGATAATGATTTCCCGCACTTCTTCTCCTCCGCTCAACCCCAGGTCCATACTCCCTGCATCCTGTGCAAAAACCTGATCGGGCAGAATGGCCGTACCGGATGATATCACTACATTTTCCGCCCCGATATCGAACCGGATCTGATCTGTCAGATCAATCAACACAGGATCGGAACTGCCAGGGGTACCGAACCCGATGATCTGGGCGGTAAATTCATTGTTGATCAGGGTAAGGCCGGCAAGATCGATCTGGCGGGTCTGCGATCCCCCGTTGGCGGCCACATTGTTGAACAGTACGGTTCCAACTTCAGTGCCGTTGGCGTCAACCACGCGTACTTCCACCGGGTCGAGTTCCACAGGCAGTTCATTGGTAAGGGTAACATAAACGGTGCCGCTGGAAAAGGTTACCATGGCATAGTTGCCGAAAGATGGAGTGGTATAGGAACCTGCATCAACGGGGGGGCTGATGGCAGGAAAAACGGCATTCTGTCCGTCATTCCCAATAATTTCAGATTGATAGGGTTCCGGCAGGTTACTGGCTATTTCCTGCAGGCTGATATTTCTTACTGTTGAAAAATCATCTATGGAAAGTTCTCCTGCAGTAAATGTTTTGGTTTCCGGTCCCGACTCGGGGATGGATAACGGGATCTCTATCAGTTCGTTCACATCGAACGAGATAACGCTGTCTTCCTTAAAAAGAATGGAAATGGACTGATCCGGGTTGAAACGTACCGTGGTATCATCGGCTTCAATGGCATTCCCGAGATCAAGGCGCCCTTTGGCCATTTTCAGGGCTACTTTGGGATTCAGTTCTCCCTGATTCGAAAAGGTGTCCATATCCCACGTGTCTTTCACACAGGAATCCAGACCGGAAAACAAAATACCGGCTGTAACAACAAAAATGAATGGGCTTATACGTGCTTTCATGATCCGATGAGGTTTTTCAATGTATCATTGTACGGAATAATTCATTAAAAAGTTATCCCGGCCTCCCACAATCAAATTGAACCGGGAACTGCTTTCCCGAAGTTTCCCAATGGTAAAAGGGGAACTTCCCGGAAGTGGGAAACCCTGGTAAAGGTTTCCGTCCTGATTGATCAGATAGATACGGTTCAGGGAAGGAACAACCACCCCGATCTTTTTGTCCTTTCTGGAAAATTCATAAATATGAACTACGGGAAATGCAGGCGCTTCGAAATCCATCTGGAAACGTAGTGACTGATCGGCATTGAACACCCTGAGCCGTTTCCCGTCAAGAAAAACATATTCTTTCCTCCCGTTCCCGTCCAGGTCGGCATATTCAAAATAATGGTCCTGACTGAAGGTGTCAGGCTGCAGGGATTCCACTTTCCCGTCAAAATAAAGACGGTACACACGTCCGTTTACTCCCGTGGTAACAAAACTTGCAGGTCTGTTCCCTCCTGCATCCAGCTTGAAATGATTCAACGGCGAATGGGGAAACTGCTCGCCGGGAACTACCCTGGGTTTCCCCCGGCGATCGAGAATGTAGGTACGGTAAGTATCATGAAATACAATATAATCACGTGACCCCAGCCTGAAATGCTGGGGAGGCACCTGAACAACATGTTCAGTTTTTTCCGCTTCCCAGCCACTTACCAGATTCCCTTCCTTTGAATACACATAGATATTCCTTTCTTCCGAAGCCACAAAAATGCGGTAGTTCCCATTTTTTTCATAATCAAACAGGGCCATGGGAGCCGTGGCGGGAGAACGAAGATGAACAGGATAACGTTCCACGTAATTCCCGTTCCTGTCAATCAGATGCAACTGATGCCGTGTATTAAACAGATACTGCAGTTTCCCGTTTCCGTAATAATCAATCTGATACACTTCCCCCATGATTGGCTCCCGCATGGGCAGTTTCCACAGGATACGTCCGGCTTCATTCAGCAGGTACAGGTTGTGGCTCACATCCTGCACCAGGATCTCACGGTTGGCGGTGTAATGATTCAATACCAGCTGGGGTTTCATCCTGACGGCGGTATCGAGCAAACTTTCCCATACCGTACCGGTAATTTCCCGGTAAACCGGGCTGTATTTCAGGAACAGGTTGTTGTATACCATGCTTCCTCCGGCACTGAACTGAAAAGCCAAACCCTGAAGTTTCTGAAAAATCTCCCGGTTTTCCTCCAGTGTACGACAAACACCCGGAGAAAAAAAGACGGGAAGCGTTTCAATGACCCGGGGCAGGTTGACAAAAAAATGAAAATGCGAACGGGAAGAGAGGTATTCTGTAAAATCGGCATACATCAGATCATTCTGCAGGGTTCGTCCCAGTATATTCTGATGAACGAATACCGATAATGCTTCCTTTGACTGACCAAAGACCAGGTGATTCTTTACTACCGTAACAAACCGGTATTCCTCTCCTGAAAAAAGATCACCCAGCAGCAGAAATGGTATATCGCTGAAAGGCAGTTCCCAGGCATCAAATGCGGTTTCCGGGTCGATCCGGATCCGGTGCCGGAACTGACCCCCCCGTGCACCCGTCTTTTTTCCATACGACTCAACAAATTCTTCCACCTGCCCCCTTGCCATTTGTTCACTTTTGGCCGAAATGGCCACAAACCGGTTCCCCCGTAGACCCAGGTTCCGGCTGTCGGTAACCACCAGCGCTGCTTCTCCGTTAAATATTCCCGACAGAAGGGCCCGGATATCCATACCGGTTTTCACCCGTACCTGTTGCCAGCGGTTCTCCATTGAACGGTATTCGCCTTTGTGCTTCAGATATGCATCTACCCGCGAATAATACTGCTTCAGATCATCCAGCGCCATGGAGGCAAACCACACGGTATTGGCAGGCAGTACCTGTTCTATTTCACGTTCGCGGGGCGATTGTCCCCTGAACAGGTTCAGTAAGTGAGCCGATGAATCATCGGTATGGGAAAAACCATTGAATAACAGCGCTTCTTCCTTCACGTTCACATCCAGTTCGGCCCAGTTTCCAATGGAACCCAGGGTACCGGTCTTTTTCGAATATTCCTGATTCAGCAGGGCCGAAGCCAGTGATATAAAACGGTTCAGATGAATAAATACATTGGCATCCACATTTTTCCCGGCTGTATTCCATACCTCACGAAAACCTGCCGTTTCCCCAATACCTTCCGGGAGATCCAGCTGGCGGATGGCTTTTTCCACCATCACGGCCGAACGGCTCATCAAAAAATACCCGTTCAATAAAGAAAAATGATAATCCACAGGGCCTTCGCTTTCCGGAAGCACCACCTGGCAAATACGGGTGTTTTCATAAGGCCTGGACTCTATCTGAATGCTGTCGGCCAGATTGCCCAGCAAATCCGGCAGGGATCTTCTTCTGCTTTTTTCCGGAACCCCGGTTACCAGTAGAAATTCGGCTTTCCCCGAAATAATGGGAAAAATCCCTATCAGGCATTCCTGTTCCCTGTACAAAGAGAACAACCCGGGATAGGAACGCGTCAGTGAATCAAGTTGGTTCAATTGCTGCTCGAACCTGTCAATAACCGGGAGAGCATCCAGTTCGTTCCAGATGGGATTGCCTCTCCTGACCGATCCGAAAACATCTGCTATACTTTCCCCTTTCACCAGCAGTGCGGCATCTTCGGGCATAGCTTTCAACAAATCATCCCCCTGAACGGAATGCACAGGCATTCTGACCCACAGAACCAGGATAACAGCAAGAACAATCGCAACCAAAGGGATCCAGAGGTACTTTCTCCACATAACAAGCCGGTTTTTATTGCCTTGCTAAATTAAGAAATTAATTCCATTGCCGGGAACGATCGGTCCCCAACCTTTTAACAAACATATGAACGGCTTCTGTCAGAGGTATGATGGAAATGAAAAAGACTTTATCTTTGCTTTTTCTGATTTTTTTTCAAATTGATTTATCCATGCGTTTGATTACCGGTACCGTTTTCCTGTTGCTTTTTCCCATCGTGCATGCCCAGACCCTGCAGGTTTTCAGCAAAGCAACGGGGAAACCCATTGAAAACGTTTACCTCTATACCCACAATTTCTCAACATCGGCTCTGACCGATGCAGAGGGGAAAGCCAGCCTGGAAGCATTTCACGAAACGGATACCATTTATTTCCAGCACACTTCTTTTTCTCCCGTTGCCTTTACGAAAAATGAGCTCGCGGCGCTCGGGTACAGGCTGTATCTTGACCGAAGGGTTAGAACACTGGATGAATTCGTAATATCGGTATACCGCTGGCAGCAGGACAGAAGGGAGGTGCCCCGGAAAATCACCTCCGTGAAGGAAGCCGAGGTAAAACTTATGAATCCGCAAACTACCGCCGATTTACTGGGCACCACCGGAGAAGTATTCATTCAGAAAAGTCAGCTCGGAGGAGGCAGTCCCATGATCAGAGGATTTGCCGCCAATTCGGTGCTGCTGGTGGTAGACGGTGTACGCATGAACAATGCCATCTACCGCAGCGGGAACCTGCAGAATGTTATTTCACTTGATCCCAATATGATTGAAATCTCGGAAGTGATTTTCGGCCCCGGATCGGTAATATATGGTAGCGACGCCCTGGGCGGAGTCATGGATTTCCATACCCGGAATGTGAACCTGTCAACCGGAAAGAAGGGCCGCTTATCGGTAAGAGCCATGACACGCTATTCTACTGCCAACAGGGAAAAAACGGGACATCTTTCACTCAATGCAGGTTTCGAAAAATGGGGATTCCTTACCGGGATCTCATACCACCGTTTCAACGACCTGCGTATGGGCAATATCGGCCATGAAGAATACCGCCGGGAAGAATACGTGGTGCGGATAAACGGAACCGATAGCATCGTGAAAAACGAAAATCCGAACATTCAGAAGTTTTCAGGATATGGTCAATTGAATATTACCCAAAAGATAAGATACCGGGCAGGCGATCACCTGAACCTGGAATACGGATTCCATTATTCCAGGCTGTCGGACGTACCCCGGTACGACAGATTGATCCAGTACCGCGAAGGAAAACTGAGGTTCGGGGAATGGTACTATGGCCCGCAAAAATGGATCATGAATCACTTCCAGGCAGAATATGACCGTTCCACTCGCTGGTTCGACCGGGCCCGGGTGGTTGTGGCCCACCAGGGAGTGGAAGAAAGCCGGAATAACCGGAAACTGCACGATACCGATCTGAACAGCCAGGTTGAACATGTTGATGTATACAGTCTAAACCTCGATATGGAAAAGGCGTCCGGGCAGGGCAACACCTTTTTTTACGGTATGGAAGCTGTATACAACCACATAGACTCCCGGGCATCTGCCAGAAATATCCTCACGGGAGAAACCGTTCCGGCCCCCACACGCTACCCCGACGGATACAACCATTACCATACCTTAGCGGCTTATTTCAGCTATAAAAAGAACTTTTCCGAAAGATTCACCCTGCTGGCCGGCCTCAGGGTTAACCGCACAGGCCTCCATTCCTTCATCAACGACACATCGTTCTATCACCTTCCGTTTACCCACATCAGGCTGGCCAGCGGAGCAATGAACGGATCGGCCGGCCTGGTTTTCCGGCCCGAAGCCGGCTGGCAGTTCAACCTGAATGCAGCCACCGGCTTCCGTGCACCCAACCTTGACGATGTGGGAAAAGTATTTGAATCGGGCGACGGTGTGGTGGTGGTCCCTAATCCCGAATTGAAACCCGAATATGTCTACAGTGCAGATCTGGGTATTCTCCGCTTTTTCGGAGAAAAAACCAGAATCGACCTGACAGGTTTTTTCAGCATTGTGGATGGCCTGATGGTAAGGCGCGATTTTCTGTTCAACGGACAGGATACCATCATGTATTTCGGTGATCCGGCCAGGGTCAATGCGCTGGTCAATGCCGAAAGCGCCACCATTGCCGGAACCACCCTTTCGGTTCTCGCAGGCGTTGCACCCCATCTGTCGCTTAAAAGCGGTTTTACCTGGATAAAAGGAGAAACCTCAACAGGTGAACCAGTAAGACATGTAGCCCCGCCTTTCGGGAACATGCATATCGTATATCAACAGGAACGGTTTACATCGGATATGTATGTACGGTTTAATATAACCAAACCTTACACCGCCATGTCACCGTCGGAAACCGACAAGGCATACCTCTATGCAAAAGACTCTGACGGAAATCCATATTCCCCCGGCTGGTACACCCTGAATATCAAAACATCTTTTTCACTCAGGGAATACCTGGAAATTGATCTGGGTATCGAAAACATCCTGAACCACCGATACCGTCCGTATTCTTCCGGCATTGTGGCTCCCGGAAGGAACCTGATCATCGCCGCCCGCCTGCGTATCTGAAAAATGGAAAGGGTAACGGATATCCGATACGTTCTTTGAATTTTATTACCTTTGCGTGCATATTTTCCTTCTCATGATAGCATTCGGACCCATTCCATCCCGCCGCCTGGGCCGCAGCCTGGGTATCAATAACATCCCTCCGAAATACTGTTCTTACTCCTGTGTTTACTGCCAGGTAGGCAAAGCCATGAAGATGGATATCCACCGGGACCATTTTTATACTCCGGAATACATACTGGAACAAACCCGGGAAAAAATCAGGCAGGCGAAAAAAAAGGGGGAGAAGATTGATTACCTCAGCCTGGTGCCCGACGGAGAACCTACCCTGGATATCAACCTGGGAGAGATCATTGCCGGTCTGAAAACACTGGGGTATCCCGTGGCCGTGATCAGCAACAGTACGCTCCTGTGGCGCACCGACGTGCAGAACGAGCTGCTCCCGGCCAACTGGATCAGTGTTAAGGTGGATGCAATAACCGAGGGCGTGTGGAAAAAGATCGACAGACCCTACAAATCACTTGAATTGCCTGGTATTCTGAAAGGAATAGTGGATTTCAGAAAAAAGTACAAAGGCATCTTCACTACTGAAACCATGCTGGCCAGGGGGTACAATGACAGCCTGGAGGAAATGGAAAAAATCGCCCGGTTTATTGCACCCCTGAATCCGTACAAATCCTACCTGAGCATCCCCACCCGCCCTCCGGCAGTAAAATCGGTCAACCCCCCCGACGAAACTTTTCTGAATGCCGCATTTCATATCTTCAAACAACACATGGACCCGGTGGAATTGCTGATAGGTTATGAAGGAAATGCCTTTGCTTTTACAGGAAACGCATACGACGATATTCTCAGCATCACGGCAGTCCACCCTCTGAGACAGGAAGCTGTGGAGCAACTCCTGAAAAAAGCCGGAAGCAACTGGGAACTGGTCGATCATATGGTCGAAAACGGAGAACTCATCCAAACCGAATACGGGGGATCAGTTTTTTATATAAGAAAACTCCACCGGAAAACCGGGGAATAACCGGCCTTCCCAACCTGTTTTGGAATTCCATGCACATTAAATTATTTTTACCCGCATGATGACTCAACCGATCCCGACTGGTATGCCACATTATTCGCTGCTGGAAGTCAATGACAGGAAAACCAGGAAAGAGTTTCTGATGCTGCCTGTCAGGCTCTACCGGAACGACAGAAACTGGATCAGGCCACTGGATAAAGATGTGGAAAGGGTGTTTGATCCCAGAAAAAACAAAATGTTCAGGACCGGTGAAGCCATCCGATGGCTTCTGGCGGATTCGTCAGGCAAAATTGTGGGCAGGGTAGCTGCATTCTACGACAAAGCCACGGCTGCAAAGAATGAACAGCCTACCGGAGGGTTGGGATTTTTTGAATGCATTAACGACCGGGAAGCAGCCTTCCGTTTGTTTGACGCCTGTAAGCAGTGGCTGGCGGGAAAGGGCATGGAAGCCATGGACGGACCCGTAAACTTCGGCGAACGCGACCGATGGTGGGGATTGCTGGTGGACGGCTTTACCGAACCCAATTACTGCATGCCTTATAATTTCCCCTATTACCGCCATCTGTTTGAAGCATACGGGTTCAAAAATTACTTTAATCAGTACACCTATTACCGCACCCTGACCACGGAAAAAGGACTGCAGGAAACCATCCGTGAAAAAGCCGAACGGGTGGCCCGGAATTCCGATTATACCTTTACCCATATCGACAAAAGGAATATGGAAAAGGTGGTGGATGATTTTCGTGCTATCTACAACAAAGCCTGGGCAAATTTCCCCGGTGTGAAGCCCATCAGCAAAATACATGCCCAGTCGCTGCTGAAAAGCATGAAGGCCATTCTGGATGAGCGCCTGATGTGGTTCGGTTATTACCGTAACGAACCTATCGCATTCTTTATCATGCTTCCCGAAATCAACCAGATCATCAAGCGCCTGAACGGAAAAATGAATTTGATCGGGAAAATCAAATTTCTCCTTCACCAGAAAATCCTGAAAACCAATACCAAGGTTTTCGGAGTCATTTTCGGAGTGGCTCCCAAACACCAGGCCCGCGGTGTGGAAGGCGCCCTGGTAATGGCTTTCGCACAGGAGGCAAAAAAACCCGATTTCCACTACACCGATCTGGAAATGAACTGGATAGGGGATTTCAATCCTAGCATGATGCGGGTGGCTGAACAGATAGGAGGCACCATTATCAAAACCCATGTTACTTACCGGTACCTGTTCGACAGGAACAAACCCTTCACCCGCATGAAAAGGGTCAACGTAAGAAACTGATTTTACCTTTTACAGCAAGAAAAACCTGACAAGGAAAAAATGGCGCCGTGAATCTGGCACCATTTTTGCTCCTTTGCTGGTAACGTCAACAATCCAATATATACTTGAAATGATTTTCAGGGCAGCCGGGTTCCATTACCCGGCTTTTTTTATCAGAACGGTTTGAAGCCAATGATCTCACGCACATCGCGCAGAGTTGCGGAAGCGCTTTCCCGGGCTCTGGCAGCCCCCGCCATCACCACCTTACGCAGATAGGCGTCGTCTGCTTTGATCTCCTTGATCCTTTCCCTTATGGGACCCGTCAGCCGGATCATGTCCTCGGCCAGCTGTTTTTTCATTTCCCCGTACCGGATTGTACACCGGTTGTAATGGTCCTCAAAATAATCAAGGGTTTCTTTTTCCGAAACCACCTGCATCAGGGTAAACAGATTCTGAACCGGCTCGCTTTTCTCCTGCCCCGGATGTTCCGGCCCGCTATCGGTAACCGCCCGCATAACCTTCTTTCTGATCTCTGAGGGCTCATCGGAAAGAAAAATCCCGTTCCCTTCCGATTTTCCCATCTTTCCTGTACCATCCAGACCGGGGATTCTGATCAGGGCCTCCCCAAAATTATAAGGCTCGGGCTCGGGAAAATAATCCACTTTGTAAAGGTTATTGAAACGGCGGGCAAAACGGCGGGTCATCTCCAGATGCTGCTCCTGATCTTTCCCCACCGGCACCTTGTTGGCCCGGTGAATGATGATATCGGCAGCCATTAGCACCGGATAGGTCAGCAAACCAGCATTGACATTCTCAGGCTGTTTTCTGACTTTTTCCTTGAAAGAAGCCGTACGCTCCAGCTCTCCCACATAGGCGTTCATGTTCAGTAACAAGTACAGCTCCGGCACCTCGGGCACATCACTTTGCAGGAACACCGTGGCTTTCTCCGGATCAATGCCGCAGGCCAGGTATTCCGAAAGCACCTGTTTCACATTTCCATGCAGATCCGACGGGGTGGGATGCGTAGTCAGAGAATGATAATCGGCAATGAAAAAATAACAATGATGCTCGTGCTGCATCCTGACAAAATTTCTGATCGCTCCGAAATAGTTTCCCAGGTGCAGGTTCCCGGTGGAACGGATTCCGCTCACAACAATATCCATGCTTCCGTCGTTGTTTCTGTGTCAATCCAGTGCAAAGCTATAAAATTGTTGGGGAAAAAATAGTACTTTTGTGCCCTGAAGCCCTTGCAGGAACCAATAAAAAGAAGGATTCCCCCGTTGAAAGGCTGATGGCTTCCGTTAAATACCTGAAAATGACTTCCACCCGGCAACAAAAAATATCCAGGCTATTGCAGAAGGAACTCGGACCCATCTTTCAGCAAATGGCCCCCGAGTTCGGGGGGAACATGATTACCGTTACCGTGGTGAGAATCAGCCCCGATCTTTCGGTGGCAAAGGTATATCTCAGTATCTTCCCGGGAAAAAACAAAGAGGAGGTCCTGGAAAAGATCCGGGAAAAAACGCCGGCTGTCAGGGGTTTGCTGGGAAATATCATCAGGAACCAGGTAAGGATCATTCCGGCCCTGTATTTCTACCTGGACGATTCCCTGGATTATATTGACAATATCGACCGGCTGCTGAAATCCTGATCCATTTCATGCAATACGAACCGCTGAAAAATACCCTCGGAAAACTCGTCGGCCGGAAACCCCGGATGAGAATATGGCTGTACCGGTTGCTCGACATACACCTGTTGCGCACCTGGCATGTAAAAAAATATCTGAAAGCGTGGCATAAAAACCGCTGGAACGGTGCAGTTATTCTGGATGCCGGATCGGGTTTCGGCCAGTATACCTATTTCCTGGCCCGCTTATCCGATACGCACCGGGTGGAAGCCGTCGATATAAACGAAGAACAGGTAAACGATTGCCGCCGTTTTATAGACCATACCCCGCTCAAACAAAGGGTAACTTTCAGAAAAGCCGACCTTACCCGATTCTTGGAACCTGAAACATACGACCTGATCCTTTCCGTGGATGTGATGGAACATATTGCCGACGATGAAATCGTTTTTTCCAATTTTTACCGCTCCCTGCGCCCGGGAGGGATGCTCCTGGTTACCACCCCTTCCGACCGGGGAGGCTCGGATGTCCATGAAGAAGGAGAGCATTCGTTTATTGAAGAACATGTCCGTGACGGTTACTCCGTGGAAGAAATTACCGGAAAACTGACCCGCGCCGGGTTCGGTCAGGTGGAAACCGGATACACCTACGGAATCCCCGGCAACATCTCATGGAAACTGGGAATGAAATACCCGCTTACCCTGATCGGCCGCCACCGTTTCTTCCTTTTTCTGATTCCTTTTTATTATTTATTAACATATCCATTTATATTGATACTGAATATTTTAGATGTACATATTAACCATTCCCACGGTACGGGCCTCATCGTGCGTGCCTGGAAATAATGCTACTTTTGTAAAAATTTCATTTGTTTTAACCGAAAAAAGGCCTCTGTGGTTTAATTGACAGAACGTTCTCATCACAACGATGCGGAAAAGTGCGGGTTAAAGTCCCTGCCAGAGGCCTTTTTCATTTTTTTCACAGGGTAGCGGCCGTTTAAACCTTTTTATTTCCAAGCCCTTGAATCTGCCGTTTTTCATAGCCAGGCGATACCTTTTTGCAAAAAAGTCACGGAATGTGATCAATGTTATTTCCGGGATATCCCTGGTGGGAGTTACGGTGGGTACCATGGCCCTCATTGTGGTCCTGTCGGTATTCAACGGATTCGACAACCTGGTCAGGTCCCTGTTTAATGCTTTCGACCCGGATATTCGCATTACACTTACAGAGGGGAAAACATTCCCGGCCGATGATCCCCGACTGGAAAAGATAAGGGAACATCCGGGAGTGCTTTATGCCGCCGATGTGCTGGAAGAAAACGCCCTGCTGAAATACGGGGAAAAACAGTACATAGCAACCGTGAAGGGAGTTAGCGATGAATTCCTGAAAATGAGCGGCATCGACTCCATGATCATCGACGGGAAATTCATCCTGTGGGACCGAAACATGCCCTGTGCAGTGATCGGCCAGGGTATCGGGATCTATCTGTCGGTGGGACTGAATTTTATCACCCCAATTCAGGTATACGTACCCAAACGCACCGGAAACGTAACGCTGAACCCCGAACAGGCATTCAACCGGAATTATATTTTCCCCTCGGGAATTTTTGCTATCCAGCAGGATTTTGATTCAAAGTATATCATTGTTCCCATTGAATTTATCCGGAACCTGCTGGAATACGACAACGAGATCACCTCCCTGGAACTGAAGGTCAATCCTGCATTCAGTGAAACCTCGGTACAGAATGAACTGGCCGCCCTGGCCGGAGAAAAATACAAAGTGCAGAACCGGTTCCAGCAGCAGGAACTGCTTTACAGGATCATGCGCTCGGAAAAATGGGCCATTTTTATGATCCTGGCCTTTATCTTGCTGGTAGCCTCCTTCAATATCATCGGCTCCCTGACCATGCTGATACTTGATAAGAAAAAAGATATTGCCATTCTGCAAAGCCTGGGAACCGAAATGAGCCGGATCAGAAAAATTTTCTTTATCGAAGGCTGGCTCATTTCAGCCGGTGGAGCCACGGTTGGTTTGATCCTTGGCGGGATCATCTGCTGGATCCAGCAAACCTTCGGATTGATCCGCCTGAAAGGTAGCGGGTCCTTCGTGGTCGACACCTATCCGGTGGATATGCTCTGGACCGATTTTATTTTCGTATTCCTCACCGTTCTGCTGATCGGCTTTTTTGCAGCATGGTATCCGGTAAGATATATTACCCGCCGGTACCTTCACGCCAGTGAATAAACCCTGCTGAACAACCCAGGACGGAAAGCACGATTGATGATATTTATCATTTAATAACGGTGATTCAGGTTATAATATTTAATTCTTATTTTACTTTTTCTTAAATTTATTTTTTAAAATTTTACATCTTTATTAATTTTATTAAAGTTTTTGTAAAATTTCTAAAATAACAGGTAAATATTTTGTTGTAACGAAAGCAGGCACAGCCTCGTATCAACAAAAAACAATGAAACAGGGACCTAATCCGGCATGAACACAAAAAAAATCTTCAGCGGTGCCTGGCTCATTTTCTTTCTCTTCCTGTTCAAACCCGTTCAGGCTGAACCCATTACCATACTTTCCACTACAGTTGACAGTGTCAGTTGCTACGGAATGTCCGACGGAAAAGTGACCGTGGCTTTTACAGGGGGTACAGCCCCATATACCATCACCTGGAAAGGTACGAATTTTGATACCACTTCCGACACCATATATACCATCACCGGACTGGCAGCCACCAATTCTTTCTGGGTGATTGTTGACGGTTCGGGAGACGGTGAAACCGCCTCAGAATTTAACATACAGATCGGCCAGCCCGATCCCCTTGATATCACCCTGGACAATGTACAGGATCTTACCTGTAACGGATCAAACGACGGTTCCATCCATATCACCGTTACGGGAGGAAATCCGCCCTATACCTGTAACTGGACCGGCCCCGACGGATATACTTCGGTTAGTGAGGACCCGGATAACCTGGCTCCCGGATCCTATTCCCTCACCCTCACCGACACCAAAGGCTGCGGAGGCAGCCTGGGGCCCGTGACCGTACAGGAACCGCCTGAAATCAGCATCACTCCGTTATCCATCGCCCACGTATCCTGCAACGGTGCCGGCGACGGAGCCATCGATGTGGACGTCTCCGGAGGAACTCCGCCTTATGCTTATGCCTGGACAGGACCCGGCGGGTTCACCGCCTCCACACAGGATATCTCCGGACTGCAGCCCGGAGATTATTCCCTTAACGTGACCGACGATAACGGGTGCATCGAAACCTACGGGCCGGTTACCATCACCCAGCCCGATCCCCTGACCATCACCACCGACAACCTGACCCATGTGAGTTGCTTCGGAGGAAACGACGGGGC
>DSCJ01000075.1 GCA_011049175.1 Bacteroidota bacterium
ATCAAATCAAAGAAAGCGAGAAGGTTAAATTATGGTTCTGGCTGTCATTAAGTGTTGTAAATGCACTTGCTGAATTGAAAAAATTAAAAATGGGCACACCATATATTAGTACATAGCCAGATAGCTACGTAGACAACTGTGTCCTCAATTTCGCAAGTCAATCTATCTAAACCATAAAAAATATATCAGAACGGGTGTTTTCCGAAAAGTAAGGAATAATTTAACCATGAAGGACCCTAAGGGAGTCACAAAGGACACAATAAACAGGTATTCAGTAATACAAATTCCGTATCTTTCGTACGTAACTTTGACCCTATGCGTTTAAGAATTTTATTGTGACAGCTTCTTCCTTCCTAATGAATTAAAAGCATCAGCAGACAAAAGATTTTTTTTGACTGCTTTTTTCATCCCTGCAAAAAGCGGCCGGGATTCAGGGCGGCCGCTAAAAAAGATGGGGAATCCCCGAATTTTATGAAACGAATTTTTCCCTGATGCGGCTTATCTCCTGTGTGATAGCAATGACATCCTTTTCCGAGAGACTCTGGTCTAAGTTATCATAGATATCCTTTACAGGTTTCAGTTCATCCATGATTTCATTGATATATTCCCCGTTCTGGTTTTCTTCCAGAATGGACCAGAGTTTGTTAAGGGTCTCTTTTTGCTGGTGGATGATTTTAACAATTTCCAGATTATGGTATACATTTTCTGAAATATTGGTGGTAATGTACAGGGCTTCCACCCAGCTACCGGCAATAACCAGCAATGACAGGTTGCCTTTTCCCGTCCGGTTCAGTTCATCGTATGTGTCATAGAAGGCATTGGAAATGATTTCTACCAGCTTTTCCTTGTCGTTGATGTTGTCTTCAACCTTTTCGGCCAGTTCTTCGGTAAGAACTCCTGAAATACCCAGACCGTCAGAAAGCTTTTTGCTGGCTTCCATATAAAACATGGTTTCCTGCTTTTGCTGGTAGGTGCTGTTGTAAGCCAGGTCGGCAGCATATATGCCCAGGTTCAGGGCTTTGCTTTTTTCGGTAAAATATTTGTCGGCATTCTTCACGGAGTTGGTCAGGGTCAGGATATAATTGGCCCCTATTTCCTTCAGCATTTCGGTAACCTCAAAGGCCGTGGGCAGAGGGTATACAAATTCCCTGACCTTTGATTCAATGGATTCCCTGACATAGGTTTCTTTTCTGCTTTCACGTGCCGATCCCCTTTCTCCCTGGCGTTTGCAGGCGGGGGCAACCAGCATCATCAGCAGCATGGCCAGAACCATGTTTTTCAGTGTTTTTGCGGAACCATTCATAATACATTCAGTTTAATGTAAATTCAGTTCAAAGATATCAAATTTTATTTTCTGATGGATGAAACCCCGCCATAATTCAAGGAATATTTCCCGGTCAACCGGTTATCTCATACCGGATTCCGGCCACCACCCGTTTGATGTTCTCCACGATACCGGCGGAGATGTCCACATAGGAGCGGGATGATATGATTGACCGGCTGGCGGTATCAATCGTAACATCATCCTTTTCGAAATAGATATCAAATTGGTCGAAATACTTTTTCAGCACATTCAGCAGGTGCAGGTACCTGGCTACAGATTCATGATGGGCATGGTTCTGCATCATGGTAATGAGCAGGTTCAGGGAATATTTCTGGGCGGCGATCCGTTCAATGATTTCTTCCTGGGGCCTGTCAGGATCGTATAAAGCATGGGTGGCAATGTACATGGCCTCGACCCATCCGCCGGTTAGCATCAGTACGGCCGCATGTTCCCGGTCGTTTCTCTTCAGGAATTGTTCCGTAGCCACATAGGTGGTGGTGGCTATGGCAACCAGTTTATCCGGGTCGTCAATGTTTTGCAGGTAATCATCTGCCGGAGCCCGGATCAGCTCAACCGGGATGCCCAGCTGCCGGCTGAGTTTTCCGATGGTAAGATAATAATGGATGGCTTCCTGGGGCTGGTCGAATAGTTTGATATAACTCAGATCCGCCCCGTAGATTCCTATATTCAGGGCAATCTTGTCGGTCAGAACATACTGGCTGGCTCTGTCCACCGGATGGAGTACCGAAGGATCGAACCCGATCTGGTATTGTTCGAAGAAAGCCGACATTTCCACAGGGGAATAGATGCCATAGAAGATGGTTTTTCTGGAGGAGATCATTTCTTCCAGGCGCGATGTAACGTCGACCATCATATCAACATCCTCGCTGATATCGGTTTCGGGACGATCTTTATTGTTATGACAGGAAGGGACGATCAGGATGGAACAGGTCAGAAAAACCGGTAAAATCTTTTTCAGGTCCATGTGGACAATTTTAGCAACATAGGTGAATGCCGTTACCAAAGTAATCATTTTGCAAAATAAAAACAAAAGGATGGCCCGGGCCGGTGGGTTCAGGTGATGATCACCATTTTACGGTCATGGGCTATGGTGGTGATCACTTCCTTGATGATGCGGTATTCCTGCTGTATTCGGGTAATTTCTTCCGTGGGGAGTTTCTTTTCCTGGGCCTTCCCGATTTCTGAAAGCTTTTCCTGGGCCGCCATTTTCAGTATTTTTGTCTTGTAGGCAATCAGGGTTTCCGGAACACTTTTCTTCAGGATCAGATCTTCGGTTTTTACATGCACTCCTTTTCTGGAATGGACCTTGCTCAATACATAGGGGTTCGAAAGCAGATCGGCAACCAGCTCACGTACCTGCGGATCATCGTGATTGATAAAGTACCGGTGGTCGGGTTCTTCCCCGCGGCTCAGCAATCGCTGGTAATCCTCAAATATTTTTCGGTAGACCAGGTTCCTGAATTCCAGTTCATCATTCTTGATCTCCTGGATAATGTATTCGGCTACGCTGATGTACTCCGATTCAGGCGCCAGTTCGTCCAGGGGAAACAGTTCCCGATCGCCGTAATGAAGCAGCAGCCGGATGATTTCCTTCTCCTGGGGTTCGCTGTAAACTTCTTTCACAAAAGAAGGTACGGGGGTGGATCTAAGCCTGACCTCCTGGTCGAGGCTGAATTTCCGGAAAGTTTCCTCAGCCTTTTTCCTCCTTCTCTGGTACACTTCCGTATACAGGATTTTCTCATCGATATCCAGCAGGGAGGCACATTCCCTGATGTATACGGCCCGTTTGATGCGGTCGGATATCAGGGCGATGGACCGTACCACCTCGGTAATCATCTGGGCCCGTTTCACGGGATCGGAGCTGGCTTCTTCCAGCAGCAGGGAGGTTTTGAAGGAAATGAAATCCTGTTCATGATTCCTGATGTATTCCTCCAGTTCGTTCTGACTCACCTTCCGGGCGAACGAATCGGGATCTTCCCCCGGGGGCATGGCCACTACCCGCACATCAAGACCTTCTTCCAGCAGCAGGTCAATGCCCCGGAGTGAGGCTTTGATGCCGGCTTCGTCACCGTCGTAAATGACCGTAACATTACCGGTGAACCTTCTGATGAGCCGGATCTGTTCTGGAGTAAGAGCGGTTCCTGAAGAAGCCACCACGTTTTTAATACCGGCCTGAAACAGGGATAGCACATCGGTATATCCTTCCACCAGGTAACACTTTTCCCGGGAGATGATCTCCCTCTTCGCCTGAAAAATCCCGTAAACGATCCGGCTTTTGTGGTAAATTTCCGATTCGGGAGAGTTGAGGTATTTGGCGGTTTTTTCACCCGATTTGAGAATTCTTCCCCCGAAGCCGATCACCTGACCGGAAATGCTGTGGATGGGAAAAATAACCCTGCCGCTGAACCGGTCGGCCAGTTCGGGTCCCCTTTCCACCGATAGACCCGATTTCAGGAGGAATTCCTTTTTGTATCCCGCCTGCTGGGCTGATTTCGACAGGATGCCCCTCTCTTCGGGACAGTATCCGAGCTGGTATTCTTTCAGAGTTTCCTCGCGGAATCCCCTTTCCCGAAAGTAGCTCATGCCCACCTCCCGGCCTTCGGGGTGCTGGTTCAGCATGCGGGTAAAGAATTTTTGCGCCCAGGAAGTCAGAACCAGCAGGCTTTCCCTTTCCGATTGCTGCCGTTTTTCTTCATCGGTCAGCTCTTTCTCCACCACCTCAATGTTATACTTCCTGGCCAGGTACTTCAAAGCTTCCGGGTAGGAAAAATGTTCATGCTCCATCAGAAAATTGACCACACTGCCTCCTTTTCCGCATCCGAAACATTTATATATGCCTTTGGAAGGAGAAACATTGAACGAGGGGGTTTTTTCATGATGAAAGGGGCACAGGCCGATATAATTGGCCCCCCTTTTCTTCAGGGTCACGAAATCCTGAATTACCTCCACAATATTGGCCGCATCCAGTATCCGGATTACCGTATCATGATCAATCATAGCCATATTCCTATTCCCTGTATTACAGTAAATTATATAATCCCACCCCGGGATAAAGGTACAAAAAATAACAGGTCGGAGAACGGATAATTTGTGTATGTGGCAGGAAAAATACCGGGATAATTTGTATCTTTTTCCGGTAAGGAAGAAATATACCATGAGGAAAAAGCTGGTGGTACTGAGCGGTGCCGGGATCAGCGCCGAAAGCGGCCTGAAAACATTCCGCGACATGGGCGGATTATGGGAACAATATGATGTAACACAGGTTGCCACTCCGGAAGCCTGGGAATCAAACCGTTCCCTGGTGCTACGCTTTTATAACGAAAGAAGAAAACAATTGCTGGAGGCCAGGCCCAATGCGGCCCATCGGGGGCTGGCCGAACTGGAGAAAGATTTTGACGTACAGATCATTACCCAGAATGTGGACGATCTGCACGAGAGGGCGGGAAGTACCCGGATACTCCATTTGCATGGTGAATTGCGAAAGGCCCGCAGCACCGTCGATTCGGATCTGGTATATGAGATCGATGGCTGGGAGCTGAAAGAGGGGGATCTGTGTGAAAAGGGGTCGCAACTCCGTCCCCATGTGGTGTGGTTCGGCGAACCGGTTCCGGCTATGGAGAAAGCTGTGAGGCTGGCTGCTGTGGCCGATCTGTTTGTGGTGATCGGGACCTCCCTGAATGTTTATCCGGCAGCAGGGCTGGTATTTGAGGTACCTCATTCAACGCCTGTTTTTTTGATAGACCCCGGCGAGGTATTTTTTCCTTCCGGAAGAAAATGGGTTCACATCAGGGACACGGCAACCCGGGGCATAAGAACCTTACAGCAGGAACTAAGGAAATACGTATGAAAAGAATCATCTGTTTTATCTGGACGGCATGGTGGCTTACCATGTTGCCGATCGCTGCCCAGGTTCCCGAAATAGGATGGATGGGAGGGATTACCGTGTCCCAGGTTGACGGGGATCCCTATACGGGGTATTATAAGGCCGGAGCCGTAACGGGGGGCTATGCCCGTCTGGGCATTGGGCATTATGCGGGAATCCAGGCTGAACTTCGGTATACCGGCAAAGGAAGCTCCGACGGTAACCAGGTAGAAGGAACCAACACCTATTACCGGCTGAATCTGCATTACCTGGAAATGCCGGTTTTGTTCCAGTATGTTTACAGGAGTGCGGTTTCCCTGGAGCTGGGTCCTGCTGTGGGGTGGCTCATGGGATATACGGAGAAAGATGAAAACGGCATGATGCTCGATGCCGATCCGTTCCGCGATGTCGAGCTCAGCGGGGTGGCGGGCGTGATGTACCGTTTAACCGACCGGCTGGCTGTGGGAGCCCGGTTTTCCTATTCGGTATTCCCTGTGCGTGAGCATGTGGCCGGGGCTACCTGGTACATGAACCGGGGGCATTACAACAACCTGCTGACCTTTTGCTTTTATTACAGGCTCTGGCCGCCTTTCTGAAGGATGTTATGCCACAGCCAGCGTGGCTATGCTAACCCGCACACCGGGAATTTCAAGTAACATTTCTGCACAGGCCTCCAGGGTAGCTCCGGTGGTTACCACATCGTCTACCAGCAAAACATGTCTGTTTTCGAGGCGATGCGGTTTCTTTACGGCAAACATACCCCTTACGTTTTCCCAGCGTTCGATGCGCGAACGGCGTGTCTGGGTGGCGGTTTTCCCTTTCCGTACCAGGTTGCCGAATTCGGCTTCCGCCTGCATAACCTCCGCCATGCCGCGGGCAATGTATTCGCCCTGGTTGTATCCCCTAACCCGCTCCCTGGAAGGATGAAGGGGAACCGGAATGATTCGTTCTGCACTGCTGAAACCCGGAGTATCCCTGATTTCTGAACCCAGCAGTTTCCCGAGGTAAAGTCCGATATCTTTTCTGCCCCGGTATTTCAACTGGTGGATCAGCGACTGGAAAATGCTTCCTTTTTCAAAAAGATACAACGCCGTGGCATGCTCAACTGGCACCCTGCCCCAGAAAAGCCGGCTTACCGGGTTGTCGGTTGAAAGGTGATAATTTGAACGCGGAAGAAGAAACAGGCAGCGTGTACACAGTATTTCCTCCCCGGTTACCAGCGAAGCACCGCATCCGGCGCAAACGGCCGGGAAAAACAGTCGGATCAGATCACCGAACCAGCTTGACATATGGAAAGTTACAAAAAATGAGAAAAATTCCGGATCCATCCGGCGGAAAAAACCAGGGGTATCCTGTGGTTTTTATAACTTTGAAACAATGAAACAAAAGCAAAGATACTGCCGGCTTGCTTTCCGGTGGTTACTGGTTCTGGGTCTTATTTCTGCGCGTCCGGCTGTATCTCAGGAGGTCAGGATGCTGGAAGCCGATTCGTTTTATATTTCCATGCATCTGGCAATTGAACCTTTGCTGGTAGATGTAAGGCTGGCCAGAGATTACAGGAAGGAAAGGATCCCCGATGCGGTATCTGCTCCCCGCTCACAGGAGCTGTTCCGCCTGACAGACAGCCTGGATGCGGAACATCCCATATATCTTTACTGTGATGACGAATCGCGTTCGGGGCAGGCGGCAGAAATGCTGCTGGAAAAAGGGTTCAGCAATCTGATCGTATTGAAGAATGGTTTTCTGGGATGGAAGCTGACGGGCTTGCCGGTGGATGACAGCCGGAAAAGGAGATAAGACAGGGTAATTATCCGGAAGCATGCCTGCGGATCAGCTCGCGAAAACCTTCCATTCCACCGATTTCAGACATATCTCCAACCACCACATCGGCGCCGTTCCGGCGAAGCTCTTCCCGGTTGTTTTCCCGGGCAATGCCGATTACCAGCCCGAATTTTCCTTTTTTTCCGGCCTGGATGCCCGATACGGCATCTTCCACCACGATGCTTTTTCCCGGATCTGCACCCAGGTTTTCGCAGGCCTTTAAAAAAATATCGGGTTCGGGTTTTCCCTTCAGGTTGAGCTCGGCAGACACTTCCCCGTCGACCCGGGTCTGGAACAGTTTTTCAATGCCGGCCGCCTGAAGTATTTCCCGGCAATTTTTACTGGAAGAGGCTACGCCCGTGGCAACCCCGTTTTCCAGCAATTCCCTTACCAGGTCAATGGTTGAAGAAAACGTTTCCACACCCTCTTTTTGGAGAACGGAACGAAACAGTTCGTTCTTCCGGTTTCCCAGTCCGCACACGGTTTCCATTCCGGGCGGATCTCCCGGGAAGCCCCAGGGAATAACAATATCCCTTGAGCGAAGAAAACTATCCACCCCCTCATAACGGGGCTTGCCGTCCACATAATTCAAATAATCGGGATCATGCCGGAAGGGGCGATAGGTTTTTCCCAGCCTTTTTCCCCGTTGTTCCAGGTAGGGATTGAACAGTTGTTCCCAGGCCTGGCTGTGGACCCGGGCCGTGCGGGTAATCACACCATCCAGGTCGAAAATGACGGCTTCGGGATCAAATTTTTTGGAGCAGGATGGACTCATGAACGGATGATTATAAAAACAAAAATAGCCAATGCCTGGGAATGAACACCCTTCTTTTGCATTTTCTAAAAAGAATATCCAAGGCCCCATTCGATATAATCGGCTTTTCCCCAGTGCGACTTAATGGCCACAGAAGGGATCAGTCCTGAAGGGAAATGATACCGGATGGCCAGACGGGAATAAAACTGCTGGTAAAATCTGGTTTTACGGTACCAGTATACTCCCTGGTTTACAACCAGGCCAATGCGGTCAATCAGTAATTCGTGGCCTGCAAAGATCCCGGCCCGCAAAATATCGGAAAAATCAGGCTCTGTTTCAGAGAAACTTTCCTGCAGGGAGGTGTCGTAGAAGAAATCTACTCCCATACCAACTTTGTTGATCGGGCCAATTTGGTAATAATATCCCAGGGTAAGGGTGGAGGCGAACCATGACCTGCCCTCAATTTGGGTTTTTTTCAAACCGGCTACCGGCATGAGGTAAAACTCGTGGGAAGGATGGAAGGGGGGCAGAGGATCCTTTTTGAAGGAGGGTGGTTCGGAATAAAGGGTATACTGCAGGGAAGTGTAATAATCCAGCAGGTAGAAACCGGTATTGGGCAGGGTAAGAACCCCGTTGGAAAAATGGGTGAAATTGGCCCCGTGAACCCACCGCAACCGGTCGGATAATGTTATTCCCACATAGAAATTGTAATAGAAAAAAACGTTCACCCGGCTGCCGATAGCCAGGTTCAGGGGGTTGTAGGCAGGATGGTAGGGATGGAACCCTGCCGCCATTCCCAGGGACATCTGGGTATGGAATGAGAGATGGCGACCTCTGATCAGCGGAACATCAAAGAAGGAATACAGGGCAAAAGGGTTGCCCAGCACTTCCGGGTTACCGATATTGCCATAGTACATGCCCATTCCGTAACGGGGATATCCGTATAGCCTTTCCCAGGCATGTTTTCCTGTGGTCTGGACCCCCAGCTTCAGTTCACCCGCCACCAGGGGCCCCTCGATGAACTCGTGCATAAAATCGTGGTGGGGAACAATGGATCCGTAATGAAAAACCGGTTCCGCTACCAGGGGAAGCCGGGAAGGCTGGGGCAGGGTTTCCTGGAAGGGAATCAGGATCAGCAAAAGGAATATGCGGAGGTCACGCATGTTTTCAACCGGGTTAACCAATAATTCCCGAATATAATTTCCTTTTTTCTGAAAATAAATAACATTGTTGCATAAGAAGACAGCTAAAAGGGAGAATTGTGTAAATTTGCCCGAAACAGGTATGGTGATGAGTGAAATAAAAAACCACTACAGCAAGGCCATAATCCTTACTATCAATCCCAGGGATCTGGCTACCAAGATTGCCCTGTACCGGTACGGAAAGATCCTTTTTCTGAAAAGGATCAGGCATGAGCCCGGGGAGCTTGAAAAATTCGCCGGGATATGTGACCAAACCGGTTTCCGTAAGGAAACCATCATGAAGGAGTTGCGCGACAATGAGATCGCCCTGGATGAGATCCGCCTGGTGATTGGCAGGGGCGGGTTGTGCAAGCCGGTAAAATCGGGGATGTTTGAGGTGAACGATAAATTGCGTGAGGATTTGAGCTGCGGGGAGTATGGAATGGATGTGCTGAATCTGGGGGGACTGGTGGCTTATGCGGTTTCTCAGGAGCTGAAAAATGCCCGTCCGTTTATTTCCGACCCGGTGGTAATGGATGAATTCGACGAGATATCCAGAATATCGGGCCATCCCCTCATTCAGCGACGGTCGGTATTTCATGCCCTGAACCAGAAATATGTGGCCAGGCGGCATGCCCGATCGGTAGGCCGTGCCTATGAAGAAATGAACCTGATCGTGATCAGCCTGGGCCGTGCCATTTCGATCGGGGCCCATCGTCTGGGGCGGGTGATCGATGCCACCCAGGGGTATGACGGGGGCGGGCCGTTTTCGCCTATCTGCAGTGGGACTCTTCCCATGGGCGATGTGATCAGGATGTGTTTCAGCGGGAAATATACCCAGGAACAGATGCTGGCCATGATACGGGGAGAAGGGGGCCTCAAAGCCTACCTGGGTACCAACAATGGTTATGAAGTGGAGATGCGCATTGACGCGGGAGACGATCATGCCCGGTTTATCATGGAAGCTATGGCCTATCAGGTGGCCCAGAGCGCAGGTGCTATGAGCATGGCATTTCCGGAAAAAACCGATGCGGTTCTGATTACAGGGAACCTGGCCAACAGCCGTACCCTGATGAACTACCTGGTGGAAAGGGTATCGAAAATAGCGCCCGTGCATCTGTATCCGGGGGATGATGAACTTGAAGCCATGGCCCATAACGGAATGCTGTTGCTGAAAGGGGAGATCCAGCCGCAGGTTTATGAATAATAAAGGAAGGGGCAGTCTGTTGACCGCCCCCTGATTCAGAAACAAAGCCTCCCAGGCCTAGGATAATCTGCGGACCGTGCGCTCTGCTTCTTCTTTCACCCTCCCATTGTATTTATCCGATTGGATGATCCGGCGACAGGCTTCCATAATTTCATTTCGCCGGTAACTATACCGGTACCATCCCAGCGCTTCCAGCAGCATGACCTGTGTGTCTTCGTCTTCACATTCGAAGAGGAACGAAATAAGCTGTGGGATACTCTGGTGGAATGTTTTATTGCGAAGCGCCCTTATGGCAAACGCCCTGTCTTTCTCGTTGCTCTCAGAAGAGGTAATGTCTTCCATGTAACTTTCGTACGACGACCAGGTATTTTCCACCCATCCCCTTACTTCTTCCTTTCTCTGTTTTCCGTACCCGGCACCGTCGTCCGGCAGGTTCAGGTTTTCAAGAGCCGTCAGCAGGATCTCTTTCGGAAAAAATCCCAGGGCTTCCCTGAGCTGGTAGCGGACTCTTTTGGAGCAGTTGGGATCGGTAACAGCCCGGATAAGGCAGGAAGCCAGCCTCGGGTCACCCGATTTCAGGGCAAAAATGGCTGCCTGGCGGCGAATCAGTTCGTAAGAATCGCTCATGGCGGCCTGCAGCACCTGGATGAAGTGGTCATCACAGATTTCGGACAAAAGTTTCAGGATCTCCATCCTTTCCGTTCCGAAGCGTGATTGCATGAAAGCGGTTTTCAGCACAGGCGCAAGGCCGGGATATCCATTTTCATAAAGGGTTCTCCATGCCCAGGCGCGTATGTCGGGATGATCTGACCTGGTGAATTTCAGCACTTTTCTGGTTTTTTCCCTGACAGACATCAGGTCGTCTGCATGAAGTTTTTTATCTATTGAAGCAAACCGGAACGTTGGATCGCCAATAATATGGGTTTCCAGGTAACAAACATACCGGTTCCAGGCTCCGGCGCGTAAGCCGTATCCCAGAAGCCCGATCATTTCGTCGGGGAATTTATCCTGAATAGCATTGACCGTATTGGCCTGGGCTGCGATGGTTTTTCCATTACCGAATACATAGCGGGCCGACAGGTAATCGGGCTGGTGGAAGGACCCGTTAAAACAGGCATCGAAAACAATGAACCGGGCATTGGACCGGTAATTTTCCAGCTCTTCGGCTGATATATCCATGCTGTTCCAGAAAATGGAATCTTCCACCATCTGCTCAGGATCCAGGCTGTTGTCAAACCAGGCCCGGGGAACCCCGTAAGTATCCATGTAATATTGCATGGTTTCATCCAGGTCCCTGTCCCGGTCGGCTGCATCCCTGAGTTTGGACCGGAGGTACTGTTTGATATTTTCAATGGACTGGCTCACTCCGCTTACCGGGGGTGTTCCGTTCAGATACTGGGCCGTGGCTCCTCCGTGGTGGTGCAGGATGGCCAGATCCAGGTCTTCCCGGGCCAGCTGGGAAAGAAGGCGGTATTTAATATGAGTGTCAAAGGTATGATCAATGTATTCCAGGCTGTTTTCCTGTTTGTTCAGCCAGGGGAACTGTTGCAGCAGAGCCACTTTTTCGTCCATGCGGGCGGTCCATGATTCAGAATTGTATCCGTGCCCGGCAAAAAACAGCAGTTTATCGGCCCGGTTGGTTTCCCGGTGGGCGGCAACCACCTTTTTGAGGTAGGCCCTTAGTTTGGCCCCGTCGGGATCATGGGGTATACGGATCCTTCCTGAGTAGATTTCAGGTGCCAGTACCTGGGGGGAGTCATGGGCCAGGCTGTAATAGAAATAGGATGGAGTGGCTGTGTCCTGTTTCAGAAAATGAAAGCGCAGATCAAAATCTTCATAGAAACGGTCGGAAGCAACAGACGAACGGTTCCAGGGGTATCTTTCCTGGTCCATTTTAAAGGCAGAGGTCAGGTGCTGTGCATCCCTCAGCATGGGGACGGGAATATCTCCGATAAAGACAGCTCCTTCAAAGGCCTTGTTTTCAAGGTATAAATTCCTTAGCGCCTCCCGGATGGAATCGGGATGATGCCAGATGTCCAATACGAGGAGTGGCTGAAGGCCTTCTTCTTCCAGCACGGTTCGGTATTCTTTAATCTCCTGTTTCGCCTGATCGTACTGTTCAGGATCAACCACAATGGCAAAACGTGTATGCTGCCCGGTGAGGGTTCCCGGAAGGCACAGCAACAGGAAATAAAATAGTCTTTTCATGGATTGAAAATTAAAATACAATGCCTGCACTGAGGTGAAAGGACAGGTTGAAATTGGATCGGGCTGGCAGATCAGGGAAATAATAATATGCTCCCCCGGCATCAACAAACCATTCCCGGAAAAGACCGGACAGTCTGCCGGAAAGCTGCAGGGAGGCATGACCCGTATAATAATCTGCTGCCAGGTTCATAAAATCGGTTTCGGGAACAGCTGCAAAAAATTTTTCTTCCACCTGATATTCTATCGCATCGGAAAGTGAATGGCGCAATCCAAGACCAATCAATGGGTCCAGATTCAGTTTGTTGATGCTTAAAAAATGCTGGTATTCGAGAAGGCCGGTGAGGCTGAACACCTCATAATATCCATAGCTTTCCACGGGATAGTGTTTGGATGTATAGTAATTACCGGAGACCCGGGCGGAAAGTTTGTAATTAACAGGCCGGTTTTGTCCCATTCCGAGAAGGGCATAAGACAGGCTTCCGGCATAATCGCTAACAATGTGCTTGTCGTCCACCCACCGGTCGGTTACGATGGAATACCAGCTCACATACCCGTCGTTAATGGTAACGGAATGCTGTTCCACTTCCGTTCCTTTGATTTTTTCATAGTTAACACGGGCGCCGATCAGGTGTTTTACTTTTTCCCGGTCAATGAGAAGGTTTCCGGTGTAGTGGATGTTCTGAATATGGGTAATGCCGTCGAGAAGACGGTAGCTGGTTCCTTCCCTGAGTTCTTCTGTGGTGCCGGCATACCCCGCATTGCTGAAAAATGACCAGGCGGGTTTTTCGAGGTATACCTGGAGATCGGCCTGATAGCCGCTCTTATCGTATCGGGCGCTGTAGGAATAGATATTCCGGATGGCTTCAAAATATCCCATTCCCAGAAACTGGAACAGGTTGTGCTTGGCATTCTCCATGACACTCACGGTCAGTTCGTTGTTTTCCCAGATGGGACCTCCGCTGATCCCAACAGACAGGTTTCCCCACCGGTAGATCAGGCCGGGTGTGATTTCAAGGGAGGAGATCCTGTTCAGGTTTCTGGGATCTTTCATTTTTCCTGAAAGGGAGTTTTCATAACGGGCCCCGAAACCGCCAACCAGGTTTTTTCCCAGAGGGAATGCAATGCCGGTCCACATGTGGAAGCCTTCCTGTTTCTGTTTTCCCGGTACCGTATCGCCAATGGTATAGAGGTTCCGGTTGTCGAACGACATGGTATTGTTGTACAACAGGTCGTTATACTGCAGGTTATTGTATCCGATGCTTCCATTGAATACAAACCTGCCAATGCGTTTGATCCCTTCGGTGCCGATGTGGTATTTTCCTGTTTTTCCGGGTGCCTGTGCGCCACGGTTATTGTCGTGGCTGATATCATAACCGGTGCTGATGCGGCTGATGCTGTTGGGTTTATAGAAGATATTCCCGGCAGGATTATTCCCCTGCGACCAGGGGTTTACTACAGGAAGATAGGAATAGAAGAGCCGGGTTCTGCTGTTGATCAGAGAATCGGCAGGCTGTGCCGGGGCGTTCAGGGAAGCCGTTGCCAGATAAACAGCCAGGCTCAGAAAAAGGTTTTTTTTCATTCCTGTGTGCATTGTGTTGAAAAGGAAGAAAGAAGAGGACGGGCCCTGAAGGCCCGTCCTCTTCATATTCAGTATTAGTCAACCGTTGAAGGATGAACAAAAGGTGTGGGATCCTGATCACCCAGAAAGTCTTCACTGGAGTTGTTGGTGTCTTTGTAGATGACTTTTCCGTCGATGATCTTGTCCACTTTCCTGCGAATGCTCTTGGAAATATACGTTCCGCTGCAGAATGTATACCCGGCATCCAGTTCAATGGGCAGGCGCTTGTAGCGCTTGTCTTCTTCCACCCGGACGATTTCCACTGCGTCGATCACCCAGTCTTTGTGCACCATCAGGTACTCGGTGGTGCTGGTGCTTCCGGGCCGGGTCATGAAATTGTCGGGATTGTTAACAAAGCTGTCATAATCCAGTCCGGTGGGCAGACGGAAGATCACAACGGCGCCTCCAAAAACAGGATGCAGCCAGTCGTACATGGAGGTTGTGGTGGTATAGATGCAGATCAGGTTGGGAACACCCGGTGAATCGGTGTCCTTGTCAGACCACTCCACATAGGTTTCCCAGTCGGCATTGCCGAGATTGACCGGTGAGTTGGGGTTACCGGCCGGATCGGTCTGGTGGTCTATTCCGTCCTGTGCCAGCACAACACTGGTACGGGGCTGCAGGGGGTAATCCTCACCGGTACCGGGCCACATCCAGGTATGGTATGTGATGGGCAGCACATCCAGCAGGTTTCCCTGGTCATCCACCCAGTCGGAAGGAGAAGAACTGGTGGGCTGCAAAACCCCGATGCACAACCCGTCGAGGTAGATCACCTCGTCGCTGTTGTTGTAGATCTCGTGGAACTGGTCGGCATAATAGGATTTGTCTTCCGGTGTTCTCGAACCTGTGTAATAGATCTCCTTGAACACCAGACCACCGCCTATGGCTGAAGCCACCAGGTCGACTTCGAATTCGGTGTTCTGGGCATCAACCTGCTGGTTTTGGGTAATACCGTTGAAAACGAATTCTTCGGTGGTCATGGTAGCCGAGAAAGTGTAGGTTCCGGCTTCCACCTTGAACATAACTGTTCCGGAAGCATCCGTGGTGGCGGTTTCCTCTTTCGAGGACACCGTGTTCAGGCATTTTACGGATACACCGGACATGTCGGTTACCGTGTAGCCTTCGGGGAAGATCACCGAAACTGTCACATCGTACAGTTTGGCTCCTTCGTCTTTTTCGCAGGATGTGATGAACATGCCTGCGATCAGTGCGATGATAATGATAAATGTTTGTTTCATAATAAATAGAATTTAGAGGGTGAGGTATTAAAATTTAAGTTTCAGCTCGGCGCCGAAATAAATTGACTGGTTTCTGCGGGTATATGAATTGATCAGTCCGCCTATTTTCTGAAGAGGTTTATAATTGGTAATGTTGTTCACATAGAAAGAAAGGCTGGCTCCGTCTGACAGTTCCTTTGTCATCCGGAGGTTGATCTGGTAAATAGGGGGATAAGTCCTTTCCACGAAGTAGTATGGGTTTCCCGTGCGGTCTTTCAGATCGCTGTAGGGTTTTTCCGTGGCTTCTTCCACGTTGAATTCATGATAGGTCCCTGTCAGGTCATAATACCCCCTGGGAATAATGTATTTGATCTGTGTGCGGTCCTCGTATACGTTGTCAACTGGGATTTCAGTATAAACCTGCGGGTTTCCGTTTTCATCCTCGTAGATATACCGTGTTTTTTCAAACCAGATGATCTGAGTGGTAAGGGTTACGATCATCCTCAGCTCCCGGATATGGGTTACCGTCCGTATATTTGTATTGAACCGCTGATTGATTTTACCGTCTCCGGCCGGATAAATGCCAATAAAAGGATATGGTCTGTTCTGATAGGTGGTTATGGGTTTTTCCCAATGTTCGGCCATATCCTGCTTTTTTACATACAGATAAGCTCCGTCAAGCACAAAGGAAGTTCTCAGCACTCTCAGTGTTCCGAAATCCAGGGTATATTCCAGGCCTTTTTTTGTGGTGGATTCGGTGTTTGCGGGATAGGAATAGGATGTCCAGATGGTATCGTTTGACCGGGGCACTGACACGGGATCTCCGGTAACCGGATCGATGTAGAATACTCCCTCTCCCGGTATATAATAGGGATTCAGTCCCGTTTCTGAAAGGGTTTCGTATTTATCGTAAATGAACAAATTATATTTCCGGTGGAATGAGAAACCGTCGGTCATTTTTTCCCGGAAAGCGGTAACCAGCAGTTCTACCCCGGCTACCGTCAGGTCAAAGCCCGCCTCCATCTTCCTGTTGTAGGCAGGCTTCAGATCATAATTCCGTGTATCTTCCTCTACATAGGTTGAGAGGAGAAGGAGGGATCCCGGGGGGTCGTAATAATTGAAGCTCATGCGGTCGGTATAGGCTTTGTCCGGATAGTAATGCAACAGGGTGGGTGCTTTGGAGAATACACCGTACCCGAAACGCAGGCTTAATTTGCCAAGGCCTTTTGAATTCCGGTCGATAAGGCTGTATTTCATATTTACCCTCGGGTCGAGCATGGTTGTATTTTCTGCCGAGCGGAAAATGCTTTCCGGCTGAACATTGGTAAACCGGATCCCGGCCTGCAGATCCAGTTTGGTGGGTCCCAGCGGCAGGCTGAGTTCCTCTTCCAGGAACATCGACAGCTGGCCCAGGGAGGGGATCTCCTTGTAGGAGCGTGGCCGGGCATCCCCCGAACTGGTGGGATTGGGCGGGAAGGCCATGTCGTACACCCTTCCGTCGCCGTTATTGCCGTATATTTTGTATTCCACTCCCCCTCTCAGATTGTTCATTCCTTCACCGATGTGGAAGGTTTTGGTTCCCGTGATCTTGCTGTTGAAATAGAAGGGTCGTCCGTCTATAGTGACATCGCTGATATACCGGCTGGGCAGATAGGGCGCCTCGAATATGCCCGCCACTTTTGAAACGGGTTGTGGCATGGGGCCGTTCAGGCTTTCCTGGTCAATTTCCCGGCCAATCTGGTGCTGGATATTTCCCGATATGTTGTAGTTGAGATTGGTTAACACAGCCGTATTCAGAGCCCATTTACCGGAAAGGACCAGGCCAAGATTCCTGTCATGCGATTCGAATTTTTCATAATCCAGCATGTCGGGGTCTGTTTCTTCGGTATCCCGGCAGTCGGCATATCTTCCTGTCAAACTGAAGGTGAGTGGCTTCCATTGTTTCAGGAAGGTGTTGCTGTAGGCCACACTCCCGGTGAGCCGGTTGTAGGTTTTGTAGGGGAAGCGGATATCGTCCACTGACCGGGCAAAATCCATATCCACATTGATGGCCCCGCCGGAACCGGCAAGGTTGAACCCTTTTCCCACGTATGCCTGTTTGATATTGGGGTCGATCTTGATCTTGCCTATCCAGGGTGTTTTCCCCTTTTTCAGATTGACTTTAACCACACCGCTGAGCACATCACCCTGCTCGGCGCTGGCAATTCCCCGAACCACTTCGATGGATTCGATGTTGTCAACGGGTATCTGTCGTACATCGGCTCCGCCAGTAGCTGTGGAGGCAAAATTGGATGATACTGTTCCCAGGCTGGCTTTGGCAGTACCCAGGGTTTGCATGTTTGCGTCGTTTGATACAGGGGCCCCGTCGATCATCAGGAGGGTTCCCAGCCCGGCCATGGGATCGCCCTGGGTACTGATGTCGCGGATCGACAGTTGTTTGGGGTCGGAAAGATCGGGGTTGATGCTGACCTGCCCGGGCAGAAGTTGCATCACATCCGACAGGTCGGCAGGCTGCACATGTTCCAGGGCCGACTGGCTGATGGAAGAAGTGCTTCCCAGCTTCTTTCCTTCTTTGGCAAGAACCACCACCTCTTCCAGGGCGAGGGTGGTGGGTTGCATGCGGATGGTAAACCTCCGCGAATCAAGTGACACGGTAACCGGTTGTTCATAAATCTCGAATCCCAGGCAACTGGCCTGCATGGTATATTTACCGGGCGGAATGTTTTTCAGGAGGAACTTTCCCTCCATGTCGGAGGCGGTCCAGAGGTTGAGCTCTTTGATACCGACAGCCACCATTTCCAGCATTTTATCGTCGGCCGCATTGATTACCTGTCCGGCCACATCAACCCTTTGCTGAGAATAGGTTCCCAGAGCCGGCCAGCATATCAAAAGTATGAAGAGAAACCGTTTCACAGCGGGTAAATTTGGTTAGTCATAAAATTTGTTTGGAAACACCTGGGTGCCAATGAATCCGAATACTCCCGTTACCAGTACAATGAGGAGGTCGGGGATGTTTTTCAACAGATTGCCTTTCCTTCTAAGAATAAGCCATACGGCCAGGCCTACAAATACGAGATTCACAAGAAGCCATGTAAATCCAGGTGAG
Source organism: Bacteroidota bacterium (assembly GCA_011049175.1). GTDB lineage: Bacteria > Bacteroidota > Bacteroidia > Bacteroidales > VadinHA17 > HyVt-105. Next base: position 18,320 of record DSCJ01000075.1, read on the forward strand.
CGGGTAAAATAAAAATTAACAAAACCGGTTCTGGCTGTACGGAGCTCCAGCTCAAACGGGAAAATAGAGGCAAACATTTTGCCGTCGGGACGTTCGAAGATTCCGTCCCACGTTTCTTCGTAGGTATCCACCACCTCATACATATCGTCAACGGCCACCACTTTCAGGAAATCTTCTCCTTCCATGGCAAATGTTTTGTTGAACATATCGCAGTTGATCTTCATCTCGTGCTGGAAAGGATCGAATCCTTCCACAGGCAACCGCTGCAGGTGGTATACCCCTTCCATCACGACAAATACCCCACTGTGCCGGGTGAACAGGTAACAGTAAAATTCCTTGCTGCGGAGGTCCACGCATTCGATATGGAGTATGTCCATTGGATCGGGAATATCGATTCTGGCAACGTAAGGTTCTCCTTTGATCATTTTCACATGGAACAGATCGCCCCGGCTGTCTTTCACAAAATATCCCTCGTCACAGCTTTTCCTCGTTGTGGGGATTCCTGCAATGAGCCTGGCGGGAAAGGCAAAATCATGTTCTTCCAGTGCCCGGGTAAATTTTGCGCTTTTTTCCTGATTCACTTTATTGGTAGCTGCATCGATGAATTCTATTTTTGTTGTGATCCGGAAATAATCATCGGGCATGGCGAGGTTTACCCGGCCGCTTTCCGATTCGAACATCGGCCACAACCTGGGCCTGGGTGAAAGCATATCTTTCGTGGTATAACGGAAATATGACCTGGCCTTGTTAATGGCTGTGGGATCCATTTCCACTCCATGAATGGAATCAGGCATGGTTCCGTCGGTCATGAGCTGCCTGAAAAACATCATGGGGAGATGTTGTTCAAACTCATCCAGCGTATAGGTGTTCCCTTTTGTGTCATGACGTATTATGCCGTTGTCACCTGAGCGGAGCATGATAAAATCGTTCAGTGTACAACTGTAATATACATTGGGTGTGCGGGGGACCTGTTCGAAAATGGTCCAGTACAGTTCAGGCAGGGCCACAGAAGCAGCCAGAATGCCGATAATTACCAGTATGTATCTGCTAATCTTAACCATCATTACATTTCTCCTTTTCTGAAACGATAACCTGAAAATAAAACCACAATACTTGACAAAACTGTCAGAACAGCCAGTTCCGGGAGAGCGGGCAGGTAAGCTGTCAGCCCCGCCCTCTGGTAGAACATGGCAATGAAACCGTAAGCCACCAGGGCATACAGAACCCGGAACAGCCACACCGGCTCAAGCAAAATCAAAGCGGCCATGAAATAAGTGGCCAGCCCCCCCATAAACCAGGGAATGAGGGTGATCAGGGTTGAATGCATGATCTCGGGAGGAAAAAACACCGTACTGATAATGACGAAAAGAATCAGCCAGATGGCATAGATGAGCAGCAGGCTTCCTGTTCCGAAAAGGTGCATACCCATCAGCACCCTGTTTTCCTTCACGGGCAGATGAAATGTTAGCTTGATCCGGCGGTTGACCGTTTCCGGAAAGTACTGGGCAACAGCAATGCCCAGACCGGCAAGAAAGGGGATAAATTTGAGCATGGATGCATAGTTGTATCCCCTGAACAGGATGTTGTACCAGTAATTGATTGCATCCACAAAAAGGATGTCATGCCTGATGCGCAGCAGGATGTTGACCAGCACCAGGATGCCCAGCGCCAGGAAGATGGCGGCCGTCCATCGGATCTTGATCCATTCCTTGTAAATAATTGCTTTCCACATGTTAAAATCCATTTTGATTTTTTGGTTAGTATTTTCCGGTTAACCCGATGAAAGCGTCTTCCAGGGTCAGCGTTTCCTGCTCAACAGAGGTATATTCCACCGCATGTTCAGACAAGAATTTTTTCACCTCTTCCAGGGTAGCATAGGTATAAAATTCTACCCGGCTTTTTGTCCGTTCAATGTTCAATGCCATGGAGTTTTTCGGGAAGTCTGCCTCCGGGTTTTTTAGTTTGATCACGAACTGTTTAAAATGTTTCATAAACTCGTCAACCGGCTGTTGTGTCAGGATCCGGTTATAATCCATAATCAGCACATCGTCAATCAGCCGTTCCATATCCTGGATGATATGTGAGGTCAGGAAAATGGTTTTGTGGTTGGCCTTGGCGTAATCTCTCAGATAATCAATAAATAAACGCCGGTACCCCGGATCCAGCCCCATGGAAAAGTCGTCGAGGATCAACAGGTCGGGGTCCTGTGCAAGGATCAGGCCCAGGGCAACCTGCGAGCGTTGCCCGCACGACATGCTCGATATTTTTTGCGTGGGGGTAACCTTGAGTTTCGACATCAGCTCCCAGTAAGGTTCGGAGTTCCAGCGGGAATAAACCCCTGAATAGAATTTTTCTATCTGGTGGATGTTCATGAAGGAATACTGTATATGTCCTTCAATGAGAAATCCGATTCTTTCCTTTGTGGCTGGTGTCAGATGCTGGGAGTTTTCTCCGTAAATGAGGCATTCACCTGCCGTAGGATGGAGAAATCCGTTCAGAATATTGATGGTGGTGGATTTCCCTGAGCCGTTTTTTCCCAGCAAACCCAGGATTTTTCCTTCTTCCACGGTAAAATTCAGATTCTCGTACACGAGCTTTTTACCGTAATAATGGGTCAGGTTCTTACATTCAATGGCGTACATACCTTTTCTTTGATTTTAATTTTCCCGGTAGGGAAGGATCATGGTTTATTAATTCAATTATTGTCAGGGTAATCTGCTTCTTCACCCCGGTTGTTGAAAGAGAACGGATTTTCCACAACGCCTGTGCGTCCTCCGCTGTAGGTAATCCTGAGCGAATCAGCATGCAGGGCGGCATCAATCTGCCCGGCAGTGGTAAGGGAATCCACAAATACGATGCTGGCCATTTCAGTTCCCAGAGAATCGAGCCAGGTTTCAAAAGCCACTACTCCCTCGTCGTTCGAAAGGTGGCTTACCAGGTAAGAATACCTGCTTCTCAGGGCCCTGTTTTCCTCCATGGAGATACGGTACTGCCTCAGCACGTCTTGCGTAAAGGAGGAAAATTTGTTGAACTTCATTACTGTTGGAGTGTACATGGCACGGATGTAATCTATCCGGCTCAGGATTTCAGGATTTTCATCGAAACTCATCAGTTCATAGTTCAGCTTTACATTAAATTCCTGGCCGCTTGCCGTGTAAGTCAGTGTGCGGCTTTCAATGATCTCTTTCAGCTTACCTGCCGACGGAGCCTCCCCGACCGGATAGTAAAAATGAATGATCACGGGACAGGCAAACTCGGTTTCGAAAGCAACCGCTTTTGATTTCTGCAGCATCAGTTGCTGCAGGTAATACACATCCATGGGATCGAAAAACTTATCCACGGTAGTGGTGTATTTTTCCAGCTCATTCACTTCCTTCCCGATGGGCCTGATGACCCTCTTGGCGGGCGTGAATAAAAGTTCCTGTAATTCTTCCTCTTCTTCAAAAACGTTTTTATCATAGTAGATCTTTACCGATTGGTTTCCCACAAAGACGGAAACTCCATAAACTCCATTTATCGACCGCATCTGGTTGGCAAAAGCGCTGGCGCTTCCGAAGCACTTGATGTTTTTCAATCCTTCCTGGGTAAATACCCCTGCTTGCTCAATTTGTTCTTTTGTCCCCCATTTTTCGTCAACGGTAGGCAGTTCCCACTTGGTTCCCAGAATAATTCCCACCATGATAAGGAGTGTCAGAACGGTAGCCGGCAACCAGCGCATATTTCTGCGGTTGATCTGCAGGGTGTTTGCTTCCGGGCAGGCTGTAATGCAGTCGCCGCAAAGGTTGCAATCCACATGCTCTACTTTTTCCACCGAGGCCACATCAATGCCCTGGGGGCATTTTTCGGAGCAAAGATGACAATCGATGCAGGTTTCCTTACTGCGGGTAATATGTACCAGCCCGGGACCGGCTTTTTTCATGCGCCACACTTCCAGGATGAACCCACCGGCACTGATAACCGCCAGTGGCCATATCCAGTGCAGGCTGCCACCCAGTAACAGGATTATGATGTAAATACCGAGTATTCCGGCGAACCACCACCAGAATTTGAAAATGTTCGAAGCGGCGCCCAGGGGGCAAAAGTATTTGCACCAGAACATCCGCAGAAAGATCGAGCCCAGTACCAGGATCAGGATCGCACCGATAGCCCAGAGTAATTCCACATCCGTATCGAAGCCCGATGCAACGGCATAATAAGGGTCAAATTTCTTGCACCACAATTCACTGCTCTCCAGGGTAAAATAAAAAGTGGCAAACAGCAAGCCGTACTTAAGCAAACGCAGGCCTGTGTCTGGCCAGCCTTTAAGGGTAAACCGGACTTTGAACTTGTCGCCCAGTTTTCCCAGCCATTCACCCACGGTGCCCAGGGGGCAGATGTAGCCGCAGAACAGTTTGCTGAAGAAAACAATGCCCACAACCAGCATGATGCCCATCATGATCTGGGCGCTGGTCATGGTGCAGGCCAGTGAGCCGCGGGCAAGGTAGCTTCCCAGGGCCTGCAATCCGCCCAGGGGGCAATAGGCTTCAAAATCGGGAGCATAGGTTTTATCCACCCAGAGGCGGATTCCCATGTAAACAAGTAAAAGAAGAATGGCAATCTGGAAGAAATTTTTGTACCAGTTTTTTCGGGGATTGAACACTTTCATCGGAATCCTGTCAGTAATAAATTAATATTCAGTTAGCAATCATATTCATTATAAAAAGGTCCTCATTTCTCATACAATACAGGTGGTAGCGATCCCTGAATTGTTCCAGGGTGTGCTTTTTGGCTGTTTCCTTAGTGAAATGAGGGGTAAAACCGCTGTGGGAACCGATCAGTATGCCCATGGCAACGCATAGCAGAACCAGTGATGCAATACTGGTAATTCTGGTAAACAAAGGAAGATGCACCACTGCTGGGGAATTTTCTTCTTCAATTCCGGCCATCACCCGGTCGGCAAATCCGGCTGAAGCCCGGATTTTCCTCGGAACCGGAAGATCAAAATCCTTTGAGAAATTATCTGATCCCATGGTTTCCTTTTTTCGGTTTTTTCCTTCCGGATAATTTTTTCCGGCAGGCGGGTTTCATGAATAAGACAGAACTGAGATGAAAAACTTGTGCTCATTCTTCCATTTTTCCCAAATTTTCCAGTCTGATTTTCCTGGGACACTCTTTTCGGTTACAGATGTCACATTGTTCTTCCAGCTGCATGATCTCTTTGAAAATCCCTATCAGCCTGGCTTTTTGCTCTTCGTTACAGATGCTCCGGATATGGTCAAAATGCCTGATCGTAGCTTTTTTCAATGAAGTATTCAGATTACCGATTTTCTTTGTTAACCTGTCCAGCATTTCCTGATCGGGCGTTTCTTTTGCCAGTTCTTCCAGGAGCTCGATATTTGCTTCGCAAAGGAGGTCAATAATCAGATGGTATGTGCGGTAGGTGGTTTCATCCAGCCGCACCACCTCCTGATACTGTTCATCGGTCAAACCCAGCTCTTCCCTTAAAAATTCCAGGGATGTAACCTGAAGGTTTTCGGTTTCAGGCTCATGGTGAGGTCTGAAAAAGATCAGGGTACATAATGCCGTCAGGTTGATAATCAGGAGGAGGTAATTCAACCAGCGGACAGAACGGTTTACTTTGATCTGATCCATATTGTTAGGTTTAATCATTGTTATTTCCGAATTCATAGTAAGCCCGGCACCTGGTTTTCAGGGTTGATCTGGCTCTGAAAATCAGTGATTCCACCGTTGGGAGCGACAGGTTCAGCACCTCGGCGATTTCCCGGTATGACAAACGTTCAATATGATGTAATATAAAGGCTTTCCTTTGCCTGGCAGGAAGCGTATCGATCATGCGCGAGATCACCTCCAGTTTTTCATTATTCTCCATGATTTCATGAGGAGAATCTTCCCTGTCGGGCGGCTGCGTTTCCGCTTCATGATAATGCCCCTCACAGGGCGGTTCGAATCGGATTCCCTTCTTGAAGATCCTGTGCTTTCTGGAGTAATTCAGTGATTTGTTAAGCGCGATCCGGTACAGCCAGAACGAAAGGCATTTCTCATTTCGCAGGGTGGCCATGGAACGATAGGCAGTCAGGAATACATCCTGGGCCACATCTTCGGCATCATGCTGGTTATGGAGTACCTGATAACAGGTGTTTACTACTAGGTCCTGGTATTTGACGATCAAATCCCTCATGGCCCGGTGGTTACCGGCCAGCACCTCCTTCACAAGTTCCCGGTCATCCATGGCTTTATAAAAGGGAAATTTCCCCCCGGTGTGAGATTTCGTTGATCAGAACAGGCTTATTTGATGAGCCATCCTTTCCGGAGAAGGTATTCGTCGGCTTCTTTCCGGGTTTGAAAAATATCTCCCTCGGTTTCCCACCAGGTATCTCCGTAGCTCAGTCCAATCGCATCGCATCCAATACTTTCCATCAGGCTGACGTTTTCAATCGCTTTCATTTTCACCTTATCCCTGCCGATGGACATCACTTTGCATTTAACAGATTTTCCGACCGTTCTGCCATCCTGGAAAGTGGTAATGACAATGCCGTAACACTCAACCCCTTTTTCCACCCAGTTGCCAATTTTACCGGCCAGTTTTTCATTCAGGGTTTCCTCGTTCCGGATCATTTCCTGGGTAACACCCTGTTGCGAACCGGATTCGCTTCTTTCGGAGCAGGACACAACAAGAATGGATAGAACCGTAGTGGCGATCAGTACTGATTTTGCATGTTTCATGATTGGTTTATTTTAAAAATTAGACATAAAAATACCCTCCAGAAAAACAGGATTTTTTCCGGAAAGCATTAACAATCCCCGAAACATGCTAATAACAAACGTCCGGCACTTTTTCACTTATTGCCATCAGTGCTAAGAATCCGGACGGCGAGGCAAATATATAGAATAAATTCTAATAAAACGAAAAACGGGGAGAAATTCAGAAAGGTTCTAAATAACTCATCCTATGTGAGTTATGCTATATAAGTATAGGTGAAGACCGGGGAAGAAGATTTGTATATTTATAATCAGTAGTGTCCGACTAAAAAAATAAAGAGAAGGGTACTCCCCTGAGGTTTCCCCTTCATGTTGTAGATTTGTTTTTTGCGGAAACAAACAACAACATGAGTAAAAATACGGAAATTAAAT
>DSCJ01000053.1 GCA_011049175.1 Bacteroidota bacterium
GCTTCCTTACCAAGCTCTGTATGTTCACTGCATCAACCAAATTCAATATCTGTTTGAAAATCGGCTGTCCGACAAATTTAATTTCCGTATTTTTACTCATGTTGTTGTTTGTTTCCGCAAAAACAAATCTACAACATGAAGGGGAAACCTCAGGGGAGTACCCTTCTCTTTATTTTTTTAGTCGGACACTACTGATTCATTATGAAAAAACTATTCTCTCTTGTATTAATCATAGGCACATTCTCACCTGTGTGGTCACAGGCAGTCAGAAATGCAGCAGAAACGACCGGAAACAGAAAACAGGTTTCAAAAGACCGGAACCAGCTTGAAAGAGACCGGTTTGAACTTCAGGCATTTATACAAAAAACAGCACGCTTTGATGCTGCCTGGGAAAGCAGGGATCTTCCGGCCCTTCGATCCATAAAGGCAGAATTGCTCGCTGATATGCACCGAGAGATCATGCAGACGGAGAGCAAGCTGAAAAAAGATGCCGCTGAGGTAGTTTCTTCCAGATCGGAACTGAGATCAGAATCCCGGGAGATCAGGCGGGACAGGAAAGAACTGAGGGGTCCCGGACGTGAAATCGGCGATCGAAGGGATATACAGGCCGACCGGGTCGACCGCATGGATGACCGAAAGGATCTGGCAGATGACAGGTCGGACTTTGCTTCTCAGGCGGATTTGCTAACCCGTCAGAAGGAAATATATACCACCCTGAAGGCGTACACTTTCTCTCTGGAGCCTTCTGTCAGGGAAAAAGAGATAGCCAACAGGCAACTGTTGAAAGAATTTATCCGTACCATGCAGGTGGATATCCGCATGACTTACGGGGAATTGTCGGAAGACCGCAGGGAGGTGCGGGAAGACCGGAAAGAAAGGCGCGACGACCGTCGCGAAAGAAGGGAAAGGGTCTTCTGACCGCCTGTTTCCGAGCACTTTACAAAAATTCTGTTTTTCTGATGGAAAGTTTTTTTATCTCTTCCATTGCGGATTCCCTTACTGAGAATATATCCATTACTTTTGCCTTCGGAAACATCCGGAAATTTATGTCATATGATCATATTCCCACATGCCAAAATCAATCTGGGTTTGCGGGTCACCGGCAAACGTTCTGACGGATACCACTCCATTGAGACGGTGATGGTGTCCCTGGCCTGGTTTGACATACTGGAATTTGTCCCCGCTCAGGAAGAAGAAGAAGAAACCTCGCTGTCGGTCACCGGCCTGGAAGCCGGCATCCCGCCCCGGGAAAATCTGGTATACAGAGCCTGGAAGGTTCTGTCGGAAAAACACTCCCTTCCTCCCCTGAAAATCCACCTGCACAAAAACATTCCGGCCGGAAGCGGGCTGGGAGGAGGTTCGGCTGATGCAGCTTTTATGCTGCGCGGGCTGCGTGACTACTTCAGCATCCCCCTGCCGGAACAGGACTGGGTGGATCTGGCTCTTTCCCTGGGCAGCGACTGCCCGTTCTTCATGTACGATACTCCTTGTCTGGCCCGGGGACGGGGAGAGAAACTGGAACCCGTAGATCCGGGTCTGGACGGCTATGAGCTGATGGTGGTGGTCCCTCCGGTCAGAATATCCACCGCCCGGGCATACGGACTGGTTACGCCGGCGCCTGCCGAAGATTCCCTGGCCGAACGGATACGGGAACCGGTTGCCGAATGGAAAAACCATATAGTGAACGATTTCGAACCCGTCATTTTCAGGGAGGTTCCGGTGGTGAAGAATATCCGCGACCGGCTGTACGAACAGGGGGCCATGTACGCTTCCCTGAGCGGCAGCGGTTCGTCGGTTTTCGGCATTTTCCGGCAGGGGGAAGCCCCTGACCAGTCGGATTTCGCAGAGATGACCTGCTGGAAAGGAGGAATAAAAAAACCGGGCAAAAGCCCGGTTTCATGAATCATGATCATTCCTTTTCCAGTTCGATCAGCAGAAGGCCCTTTGGTACCTTTACTCCCTCCTTTACGTGCACTGCCTTTACGGTCCCTGTCAGGGGCGATTTGATCCGGTTCTTCATCTTCATGGCTTCCAGTACCAGAAGGTCCTGACCCTCTTTCACTTTCTGGCCATTGCTTACGAACACCTTCAGGATCAATCCGGGAATAAATGAAAGAATATACTGGGGGTTTTCGGGGATCCGGGGTTTTCTGTTCTCGAACTTCCGGGTGAAATAGGTTCTGTATTTTGTTCCCTCAATCACCAGGGATTTAAACCTGACTTTCTTCTGTTTGGTTTTGTCCTCATTCATAGCGCACATTTTTAGAACGGAGGAACTCCGTGTTTTTTCTTCGGTCCGGAAATGGCCTTACTGGCCGATACTTCAATGGCATGAAGCAGCAATTTCCGGGTTTCTTCCGGTTCGATCACGGAATCAATATACCCTTTGGCAGCAGCCACATAAGGATTGGCAAATTTTTCCTTGTATTCCCTCACCTTTTGTTTCCTCATTTTCTCAGGATCCTTCGCTTCACTGATCTCTTTTCTGAAAATAATATTGGCAGCACCTTCGGGTCCCATTACAGCAATTTCGGCCGTGGGCCAGGCAAATACAAAGTCGGCACGCAAATGCCTGGAACTCATTGCAATATATCCTCCTCCATAAGCCTTCCTCAGGATCACGGTCATTTTCGGTACGGTGGCCTCGGAGTAGGCATACAGCACCTTAGCCCCGTGCCTGATCACCCCGGCATGCTCCTGGTCGGCCCCGGGCAGGTAGCCCGGCAGGTCCACCAGGGTAACGATGGGAATGTTGAACGCATCGCAGTACCGGATAAAACGGGCGGCCTTATCGGAAGAATCCACATCGAGCACACCGGCAAGTACCAGCGGCTGATTGCACACAAATCCAACTGTCCTGCCACCCATCCGTCCGAACCCGATCACCAGGTTGCGGGCCCATTTTTCCTGTATCTCGAAAAAGTCGGAATCGTCCACGATGGCCCGCACCACATCGCGCACATCATACGGCTGGGTGGGATCACCCGGCACGATCTTTTCTATCTGGAATTCGTTTTTGGGTTCCCGTGTTTCGAATGTGCGGGGTTTATGCGTATTATTTCTGGGAATGAAGGTGATGAGCTTCTTGATCTGCTCAAAGCATTCCTCTTCACTCTCGGCATAGAAATGGGCATTCCCCGAAATTTCACTGTGTACATGGGCACCTCCCAGATCTTCCATACTGATCTCCTCGCCCAGTACGGTTTTGATCACTTCGGGGCCGGTGATGAACATTTTGGAAATTTTGTCTACCACGAACACAAAATCAGTGAGGGCCGGAGAATATACAGCCCCGCCGGCACAGGGTCCCAGTATAACCGATATCTGTGGGATAACCCCCGATGAAAGGGTGTTCCGGAAAAATATTTCACCGTATCCGGCCAACGAATTCACTCCTTCCTGTATCCTGGCGCCTCCCGAGTCATTTATCCCGATCAGAGGCATCCGCATTTTCAGTGCATGGTCCATGATCTTGGTAATCTTGCGTGCATGCATCATCCCGAGCGACCCCCCGGCAACGGTAAAGTCCTGGGCAAAGATACAAACAGGCTCCCCGTAAATGGTACCTGTCCCAATGATCACACCGTCGCCATGAAGGATTTTCTTGTCCATGTTAAAATCCCTGGCTTCGTGTTCCACAAACAGGTCATACTCATGAAAAGAATCATCATCCAGGATCTTCCTGATCCTTTCCCGGGCGGTCAGTTTCCCCATGGCAATCTGCTTCTCGATGGCCTTCTCACCTCCACCCAGCAGCACCTCCTGGCGGCGTTTCTGCAGTTCCTTGATTTTTCTTTTTAAAGGCATGATACTTGGTTTTGGTTAGCATGCGGGCACGGTATTCCGTTTACCCGGATTAATACTTCCGGGACCGGTATCGGGCCCCGCATCAAAATTATGAAAAAAAACGAATAGCCATATTTTCTTTCGCTATGCACAGATAACCGGCTAAGTACCAGTGTATCCGGAAACCTATTTCGGAGCCATTTTGTACAGCGCCAGGGCGATAATACCGTACAGGATATTCGGGATCCAGGTGGCCAGCAGAGGGTTTATGGCCCCGCCTATGGCAAACTGTTGTGAAAACTGCATAAAAAGCAGATAGGAAAACGTAAGAAACAGGCCAAATCCGATGTGGACCCCCATGCCTCCCTTTACCTTCCTGGTAGACAGGGCCACGCCTATCAGTGTCAGAATGAGGGTGGAAAACGGGAAAGCAAAACGGTTGTACAGCTCAATAAGGTACTCCTCCACATTGCTGGCGCCCTGCAGTCGCTGCTGATCAATAAAGTCGTTCAGTTCACCCACACTCATGGTCTCTGTGATCTTATCCTCCTGCAGGATAAAATCGGAAGGGGTAAGGTAGATGGTGGTATCCACCTCCCTTCCCGAGATCAGTTCCTCCCCTTCCCCGGTAAAATTCCTGATATAATATTCCCGGGCGGTCCATTTATTAACCGTGGAGTCCCATTTGATATACGAAGCAAACATTTTCGATTCCAGCTCACCCTCGTTGCTGAACTTTTCCATAGAAAACTTATAACCAATCTGGGAAACGTTACTGTAAGTTTCCACATAAACAAAAATCCCCGGACGCACCTGTCTGTGAATGTTCCTCTCGCGGTGATAGGTGGGGGGGGTCCGGTAATACAGGGCTTCAAAGGCAATTCTTTTTTCATTGGCCTCCGGGATCACATAATTGCTGAGGGAGAAAGAAGCCAGTGCCAGAAGGGTGGCGCTGATCATATAGGGAACCATCAGCCTCCTGAAGCTCAGTCCGCTGCTCAGAATAGCGATGATCTCCGTATTGTAGGCCATTTTGGAAGTAAAGAAAATCACCGTGATAAAGGTGAAGAGGGGGGAAAACAACACCGCGAAATAGGGAATGAAATTCAGGTAATAGTCGAAGATAATGGCTTTCAGCGGAGCTTCTTTTTCAATAAAATCATCCAGCTTTTCCGAAATATCGAAAACCACCACAATTATCAGGATCATGGCCAGGGCCAGAACAAAGGTCCCCAGAAACTTCCGGATAATGTACCGGTCGATGATCAGTAAACCGGGAATTCTCATAATTTTCTCATCAGTTTCGGAATGATCTGTTCTTTCCATGTACCAAACGACCCGTCGATGATCCTTTCACGGCATTCCTGCAAAAGGCGCACATATAACCCCAGGTTGTGCACACTGGCAATCACACTGGCCATGATTTCATTCGAAACGGCCAGATGCCTGAGATAAGCTTTCGAATACCGGCTGTATGAGGTAGGACCTGCCGGATCAATGGCAGAAAAATCGTGTTGCCATTTTTTGTTCCGGATATGGATCATTCCCTCACTGGTAAACAGCATGCCGTTCCTGGCATTCCGGGTGGGCATTACGCAGTCGAACATATCCACGCCCCGGGCCACCGACTCAAGCAGGTTGGCAGGGGTTCCCACTCCCATCAGATACCGGGGTTTCCCGGCAGGAAGGATCGCGTTCACCCGCTCCGTCATCCGGTACATTTCTTCTACGGGTTCCCCCACCGACAAACCGCCAATGGCATATCCTTCCGCCTCCAGTCTGGCTACAAATTCGGCCGATTCTTTCCTCAGCTCAGGAAAAACACTGCCCTGCACAATAGGAAAAAACGACTGGGAATATCCGTAAAACGGGGAGGTGTTCCTGTATCTTTCCCATCCCCGAAGCAACCAGCGATGTGTCAGATCCATGGATTTCCGTGCATCCTTCTCCGAAACCGGATAAGGTGTGCATTCATCCAGGGCCATCATGATATCCGAACCGATGATTCGCTGGATATCCACCACTGACTCGGGGGTGAACATGTGGCGGGAACCGTCAATGTGTGAGTGGAATACCACGCCATCCTCCTGAAGCTTGCGGTTGTCGGCAAGGGAAAAAACCTGGTATCCCCCGCTGTCGGTAAGCAATACCCCATCCCAGTCCATGAAACCGTGTAAACCTCGTGCTTCGCGCAACACGTCCATCCCCGGCCTGAGGTACAGGTGATACGTATTCGCCAAAAGGATGCCCGTACCCACTTCTCCCCGCAACATCTGATTGCTTACCGCTTTCACGGTTCCTCCGGTTCCCACCGGCATAAAAACAGGTGTGGGTATGCGCCCGTGCCCGGTGGTAATCATACCGGCACGTGCTCCTGTTTTTTTATCGCAGGCCTCGAGGGTAAACTCCATAGGGTCATTTTCCTGCGCAAAGATAAGAATATATCATTCATCTTGTCCGTTGTACAAATCGGTATTGCGAAACCTGAAATTGTTTGATAATATTGACGGTGGACAATCCCGTGAAGGAAACCGGCATGATTATTCCTGACAACTATTTGACTATCATTGTATTGATTGTTTTTTTGTGTGCATTCCTGGGGCAGGGATTTTATCTGTTTTTCTTCTATCTGCGGGTCGCCAGGTTCCAGCAGGAAGCCGGAACGGTAAAACCGGAACCGGTATCGGTCATTATTTGTGCCCGCGACGAAGCCACCCATCTGGAAAAGTTCCTGCCGCAGGTACTGACCCAGGATTATCCTGACTATGAGGTGATCGTGGTAAATGACTGTTCCGAAGACCGAACCGAAGAAGTCCTTGAACAGCTTACCAACCGGTATCCCCGCCTGAGGGTCACCACCATTAAAAAAGACGAAAAATTCAGGCACGGGAAAAAGCTGGCTCTCACCATCGGTATCAAAGCCGCGAAACACGACCTGTTGCTGCTAACCGATGCCGATTGTGCTCCCGAAAGCCCCCACTGGATACGTGAAATGCAGAAACATTTCAGCCCGGAAACCGATTTTGTGCTTGGATACGGCGGGTATTTCTCAGGCAAGGGCTGGCTGAATCTGCACATCCGGATGGATACGGCATGGATAGCCATGCAATACCTGGGGTATGCCCTGGCGGGAATCCCGTACATGGGAGTGGGAAGAAACCTGGCATACCGGAAGAAAATATTTTTTGACAACAGGGGGTTTGCCAGCCATACACATCTGGAATCGGGAGATGACGATCTGTTTGTCAACGCCCATGCACGGAAATACAACACACGGGTTGAAATGGCTCATGCCGCCCACACAAAATCGGTTCCTGCCGCTTCGCTGAAAGAATGGCTTGTCCAGAAGCAGCGCCACATGACCACGGGCAGCCGGTACCGGAAAGCCACCCGGTGGCTGCTTGGCGGGGAATGGTTTTCCAGAATCCTGTTTTACGCCGGCTTCTTCGCCCTGCTTTTCATGTACGGGCCCTGGTATATCCCTCTTTCCGTATTTGTACTACGCTGGCTGATGCAATGGATCGTATTCAAAATTGTTATGCAGCGTCTTAATGAAAATAATTTATTGTTATATTCGCTATTTTATGATGCAGTTCAACCCTTTCTGAACATGTTGCTCTTTTTAGCTGCAAAGGTGAAAGCAAGAAAAAGTAAATGGAAATAAATCCCAATTTATCCGAAAAGGCCCAGTATGATCTGCTCCTGGTGGACAGAGCGCGATCGGGCGATCAGCGGGCCTTTGCCGATCTGATGGGCCGTTACAGGGATGCCATTTATTTTATGCTTCTGAAGATGGTAAACAATGCCAGTGATGCGGAAGATCTTACCATTGAGGCTTTCGGAAAGGCTTTCAAGAACATTCACCAGTATGCTCCGAATTTTGCCTTCAGTACCTGGCTTTTCAAGATAGCCACCAACAACTGCATCGATTTTATCAGAAAAAGACGTGCCGATCATATTTCGCTCGACCAGAACGATGAAGACCCCGACCGGCTGTCGGGGAATGTGCCCGCGGGGACTCCAGATCCGGAGGAAACCATGATCCGCGACCAGAAAGCCGTACTTCTGAGAAATGTGGTAACCAAACTCAAACCAAGGTACCGGAAACTGGTGGAACTGAGGTATTTCAATGAATATTCCTATGAGGAGATTGCCAGTGAGCTGAACCTGCCCATAGGAACTGTAAAGGCCCAGTTGTTCCGGGCCAGGGAATTGCTGTACAATATCCTGAAAAGTACCGGTACCCGCCCCTGATCAAGCCCTGTTTTTCTCATGGAAAGATTAACACGTTATTTTCCGGGAATTTATCAGGAAACCATCGATCAGCTTGAGCGTTTCAGGGATCTTTTTCTGGAATGGAATCAGCGTGTCAATCTGATCTCCAGAAAAGACAGTGAAAACCTCACCGAACGGCACATACTGCATTCTCTTTCCATTGCCCTCTATTATCCTTTCATTCCGGGGACCAGGGTTATCGACATCGGTACGGGAGGGGGATTCCCAGGGATACCCCTGGCCATTTATTTCCCCGAAGTACAATTCACCCTGGTTGATTCGGTAAGTAAAAAGATCAGGGCTTTACGGGAAATTACAGGCCTGCTGAAGCTGAAAAACGTGAAACCCCTGGCTGCCCGGGCAGAAACGCTGGACGAAACCTTCGATTTCATAACCAGCCGGGCTGTAATGGCATTCCCCCGGTTTGTAAAACTCTTCCACCACCTGCTGGCTCCCGGGGAAAAAAGCGGCACCGCCCACGGTATCCTTTACCTGAAGGGCGGGGACCTGGAAAAGGAACTGGGAAGCTTCTACCCTGCAGCCCGCATACATGATTTGAACGAGAAGCTGGAAGAAAACTGGTTCAGAACCAAAAAACTCATTTACCTGCCTTACCATAGTTTTATATAAGGCATAATTTCAGAAAGGTATTTTTGGTTTATCGGAAAAAACATTACTTTTGCAGTCTTATTATGAAAAATACAAAGCCGACACACCATGAAAAGGACATTTCAGCCCTCACGGAGAAAGAGAAGGAACAAGCACGGTTTCCGTAACAGGATGGCTACCGCCAACGGCAGAAAAATACTGGCCTCAAGGCGTGCCAAAGGCAGGAAGAAGCTGTCGGTCAGCGACGAACCCCGACATAAAATGTAACCGGTTTTTTCCATAAAATCACCCTGAAAAAGTAAAGGAATTCCCCTTTACTTTTTTTTTTGCAAATATTTTCATCCACCCGCACCTCGGGTTAAACAACAGATAATTTTATCTTTGTTCCCACGTTCCTATAAAGAAACTGTAAAAACTCCCGCCAGCGGTCATGAAATTCCGTCAGTTCATTTTCAGCAGGATCTTCCTGAAACATCTTCTTTTCGCCGTTATTGCGGCCGTGGTCATTGTGCTGGGCACCCTCCTCTGGCTGCACCTGTATACTTACCACGGAAAATCGCGACCCGTACCCGACCTTACCGCCCTTACCATGGATGAGGTGGAAGAGATCGTGAAAAAAAATAAAATGAGGTATGTGGTATTCGACAGCGCCTATACCGACCTGGTTCCCAGGGGCACCGTGTACGAACAAAATCCACGCCCGGGTACCCGTGTGAAAAAAGACAGGAAAATTTTCCTTACCATGAATGCCGTATTGCCCGACTCGGTGGCCGTTCCGAATATTATCGGCAACAGCCTGAGGCAGGCAAGGGCTATTCTGGAAAACAACGGGCTGATGGTGGGAAAGCTGAACTATTATCCCGACATAGCCATCAACAACGTGTTGCGGATCAAATATCATGGGCAGGAGATTCAGCCCGGGAAAAACGTGGTCAAAGGCTCGGCCATTGACCTCGACCTGGGACAGGGGCTCAGCAACCGGAAAACCATACCCCCCGACCTGATCGCCCTGAGGCTCGAGGAGGCTAAACGAAGGATCCTGAATGCTTCACTCAATCTGGGCGCCGTAACCTATGACGAAACCGTGGAAACCCTGAAAGACTCCCTGCAGGCCTTTGTGTGGAAACAGGTTCCGGTGCACAATGAGGAAAATCAGGTGCAGCTGGGCACTTCTGTTTATGTTTGGCTTACCCTCGATTCGCTGTTGCTGCCCGGGAAAGACACCCTCGACCTAAACCTCCCGCCGGGAAATGAAGAAAATATGGATCCATAGTACCCTGCTGTTTCTTTTCGGTCTGGAACTGTCAGCCCAGGAAAATCTTACCCTGTTCGGATTCAATCCCGTTCTGTATCAGCAGAAGGCCCGTTTCCTGCAGGCAAAAAAGGAAATCACCGCCCCCGATACCCTGGAGCTTCCTTTTTTCGACGATTTTTCCACCCCGGGCGTGTATCCCGACCAGACCAAATGGTTAGACAAGGGAGCCTACATTAATTCCGAAATGGCACTCCAGATGGTCAGTATTGGAGTGGCCAGTCTGGATGTACTCGATTCCGCCGGCACGGTTTATCCCTATGCCACCACCAGCCCTTTTATAGCCGAATCGCTCACTTCCACCCCCATCAATCTTGATCTGCCGGTGGGATCGGGAGTGTTCCTCAGTTTCTTTTACCAGCCGGGTGGAAGGGTCAATCCCCCGGAGACACAGGACAGCCTGCTGCTCGAATTCAAATCGCCGCTCACCGGGGAGTGGGAAAAAGTATGGAGTACCCCGGGATTCGAATCGGATACTTTCCACCACGCTATGATTTCGGTGGATGATCCCCGGTTCCTGGTCAAAGGATTCCAGTTCCGTTTCAGAAATTATGCCAGTATCCTGGTCCCTGCCGGGCTGGAAGGCATGGCCGGAAACCAGGATATATGGCACCTGGATTACATCTTCCTTGACAAAGACCGCACCGGGAACGATACGGTGTACCGCGATGTGGCTTTTGTGGAACCTCTGCATTCGCTGCTGGTGAATTATGAAGCCATCCCCTGGCACCACTGGTCTGCCGCCCGGTTGCAGGAAATGTACGACAGCATATACATCACCTACCGGAACAACGGCACCCTGACCAGCGTTACCCGCTATTTCAAAATACGTGATTCCCTGGATCAAAGTCAGGTTTATTACTACAGCGGGGGTGCCGACAATATTGAAGCCCAGCAGGTAATAAAATACGGTTCGAAACTGGTGTACACCTTTTCTTCCCCTGCAACCGACAGCGCCCTTTTCGAAGTGAAAAGTTACCTGAACACCGACGCAAATGATTTCAGAGGAAACGATACCATCAGGTATTATCAGCGATTTAATCATTATTATGCCTACGACGACGGCTCGCCCGAAAGCGGGTATCTGGTGAACGGGGAAGGCACGTCGGGAGCCATGGTCGCCCTGCGGTATAAAACCTATCTCACCGACTCATTGAGGGCTGTGGATATCCTGTTCAATTCCACCTACCAGGGATCCGGCCAGGATCCTTTTACACTGGCCGTATGGGACGATCAGGACGGATTCCCGGGGAACCTGATCTACTCACAGGAATGTAGCGTTCCTGAAACGAAGGAAAAACTCCATGGGTTCCACACCATCCCTCTTGACGAACCCATAGAAGTATCGGGCAACTTCTACGTGGGATATATCCAGTCAACTACCCAGGGTCTCAATATCGGAGCCGACCTGAACCGTAACCGGTCGCAACACCTGTATTATTATGTCGCTGGAACCGGAGGATGGCAAAATACCTCAAAGAACCTGTCGCTCATGATACGACCCATTTTCGGTTCGCCCATTATTTCAGGTATCATCCATACACCGGAAGAACCGATCATAACCGTATTTCCCAATCCGGCAAGCGAGTATATTTCCCTTCATATACCGGCACAGGTACGGGAACAGATAAGAGAAATTGCCCTCATCAACAGCCAGGGCCATAAAATCCTGGTGTACAAGGAATTACCCGACCGGATCGATCTGTCATCCTTTCCTCCGGGAATGTATTTCCTGGTGGTAAAAATAGAAGGCAACCGGGTAGAGAATCATAAATTCATGATCATAAATTAGTTACCAGCTTGACCAACCGGAATCATTCAGAAGAAACGTGGGACGATTCCCAGGACCTGTATGAACATTTCCGTTTTGAGGCAGATCCGGGCCAGGCGCTCCTGAGGATTGACAAATTCCTGACCAACCGGATGCAGAACACCTCCCGGAGCCGCATCCAGGCTGCCGCCCAGGCAGGGAACATCCTGGTGAACGGGCAGCCAGTGAAATCAAACTATAAAGTGAAGCCGGGAGATATTATCAGCATTGTGCTGGCTTACCCACCGGTGGAAAAGGAAATTATACCGGAAAATATCCCTTTGAACATCGTGTATGAGGACAAGCACCTGGTGGTGATTAATAAGGAAGCAGGCATGGTGGTGCATCCGGGCCACGGAAATTACAGCGGCACCCTGGTGCATGCCCTGGCCTATCATCTGAAAGACGCCCCGCTCTTTAAACCGGGAGAGCTGCGGCCGGGCCTTGTACACAGGCTCGACCGGTTTACCACCGGCATTATGGTAATTGCCAAAACAGAAATTGCCCTGAACCACCTGGCCCACCAGTTCTATAACCGGACCACCGACCGGAGGTATATGGCGCTGGTATGGGGTATTCCCGACCCGGAAGAGGGCACCATTGAGGGACACATCGGACGGAACCCAAAAGACCGTATCCGCATGCACGTTTTCCCCGACGGCTCCGACGGCAAACCGGCCGTTACCCATTACCGCGTAACCGAGAAGCTGGGGTATGTAAGCCTGGTTGAATGCAAGCTGGAGACCGGCCGGACGCACCAGATCCGGGTCCATTTTCAGCACATCCGCCACCCCCTGTTCAATGACCCGGTATACGAAGGCGACCGCATCCTGAAAGGGACCACCTTCAGTAAATACAAGCAATTTATCGAGAACTGTTTCCGCATACTGCCCCGCCAGGCCCTGCATGCCCGGTCACTGGCATTCGACCACCCGGCTACCGGGAAAAGAATGGCATTCGATTCGGAGCTTCCGGAAGACATGCAGCAGGTGATCGGTAAATGGAGAAATTACCTTTCCGGAAGGCAGGATGACACAATTTAATTGTAATTTTATGCCCCGGAAGGAGGTTTTATGAAGAAAAAAATCGCCCTGATCACCGGAGGCTATTCACAGGAATACCAGATCTCACTGAACAGCTCGAAGCAGATCGTCCGGGCTATGGATCCCGCCCGGTATGATCTGTTCACCATCCTGATCACCCGCGACCAGTGGATGTATCTTCCTGCAACAGGCAACCCCCGGCCCGTGGATAAAAACGATTTCAGCATCCTCCACGAGGGGGGAAAATTGCACTTCGATGCCGCTTTCATAGCCATCCACGGGGCTCCGGGTGAAGACGGGCAGCTCGAAGGGTATCTGGATATGTTGAACATTCCCTATACCTGCAGTGGAAGACTGGCTTCAGCCCTCACGTTTAACAAAATGGCCTGCAAACAGTTCCTGGCTCCTTTCGGTTTCCGGTATGCCCGAACGGTACAGGTGCGAAAAGGGGACTCCTATCGTGCAGAAGATCTGGTCAGCGAAGTGGGCTTACCCTGTTTTGTCAAGCCCAATGAGGGAGGTAGCAGTTTCGGGATCAGCAAGGTAAACCGGATCGAAGACCTTCCTGACGCCCTGGGAAAAGCATTCGAAGAAGATGATCTGGCACTGGTGGAAACCTTTTTACAGGGCACGGAGATCACCTGCGGACTGATGAAAACCCTGGAAAAAGACTATATTCTCCCTGTTTGCGAGATTGTCAGCAAAAACGACTTCTTTGATTTTGAGGCCAAATACACTCCCGGCATGGCCGATGAGATCGTGCCGGCCAGAATTCCGGATGAAGTGGCCCGAAGATGTCAGGAAATGTCATCGCGTATTTACTCCCTGCTCGATTGCCGGGGACTGGTAAGGATCGACTATATATGGACCCCCGAAGAGATCTGGTTCATGGAGGTAAATACCATCCCCGGATTGAGTGCCGAAAGCATTGTTCCCAAAATGATAAGAGCGGCCGGCCTGGAGCCCGGGCACGTTTTCATGGAAATGGTGGAAGACTGTATCCGGAGAAAAAAAACCCGGCCCTGAAGGGAAATCTTCCTTTTTCTTACTCCGTCTCTCCCTGTTTCACCTGTTCAATGGCCGAACACGAGCACATCAGGTGGCGGTCGCCCCAGGCATCATCCACCCGCCGTACGGCAGGCCAGAATTTGTTCTCACCCAGCCATTCTGCCGGAAAAGCCGCTTTTTGCCGCGAATAAGGCAAAGACCAGTCGTCGGAGCAAACCATGGTAACCGTATGGGGAGCGTTCTTCAGTACATTATCCTCAGCATCCGCTTTCTTTTCCTTTACTTCCATGATCTCGGCATGGATCTGTTTCATAGCCGTGATGAACCGGTCGAGTTCCTCTTTTGATTCACTTTCCGTGGGTTCCACCATCAGGGTTCCGTGTACGGGAAAGGAAAGGGTGGGTGCATGAAAACCATAATCCATCAGCCGTTTGGCTATGTCGGTTTCGGTAATGCCTGCCAGTGCCCTGAAAGGCCGGCAATCAACGATCATCTCATGGGCTACGAACCCCCTGGCTCCGGTATAGAGTATCTCATACCCGTTCTTCAGGGCGGCAGCCAGGTAATTGGCATTCAGTATGGCCAGCCGCGTGGCATGTGTCAACCCTTCCCCTCCCAGCAATTTGATATAAGCATGGGATATGGGAAGGATGCTGGCACTTCCCCAGGGGGCGGCGGCAATGGCCCTGATCCCTTTTTCTCCTCCGGTTTTCACCACGGGGTGTCCGGGAAGGAATTCGGCCAGGTGGGCTGCAACAGCAATGGGACCCATCCCGGGCCCGCCTCCACCGTGAGGAATGGCAAACGTCTTGTGCAGGTTCAGATGGCATACGTCGGCTCCGATCACCGCCGGGTTGGTAAAACCTACCTGGGCATTCATGTTGGCCCCGTCCATATATACCAGTCCCCCGTTCTCATGCACCACGTTCACCATTTCCCGGATGTGTTCTTCGAACACCCCGTGGGTGGAAGGATAGGTTACCATGAAAGCCGACAGGTGTTCCCGGTGTTCCTCTGCCAGTTTCTTCAAACTCTCCAGGTTTACATTGCCATGGTCATCACAATCGACCACCACCACCCGGCTTCCGGCCATAACGGCGCTGGCCGGATTGGTACCGTGAGCCGACGCGGGGATCAGCACCACATTCCGGTGGCCCTCCCCCCGGCTCTTATGGTATTCCCTGATCACCATCAATCCGGTATATTCCCCGGCAGCCCCCGAATTGGGCTGAAAGGAAATGGCCGGGAAACCGGTGATCTCACAGAGGTCTTCTCCCAGTTCACGGAACAGGTGATGATACCCTCCGGCCTGTTCTACAGGGACAAAGGGGTGTATATTCCCGAATTCGGGCCAACTCAATGGCAACAGTTCCACCGCTGCATTCAGCTTCATGGTGCAGGAACCCAGGCTGATCATGGAATGGGTCAGGGAAAAATCCTTCCTCTCCAGCCTTTTGATGTACCGCATCAGTTCGGTTTCCGACCGATATTTATGGAACACGGGCTGCTGCAGGAACTTCCCTTTCCGCCGGTGTACGGAAGAAAACTGCATTCCGGAAGGAACAGGTACCCGCACACCGGGTATTTCCCCTGCCACTCTGGCCAGCACACCCACTATATCGATCAGGTCCTTTTCCGTTGTGGTTTCATCCAGGCTGATACCCAGGGTATGATCATCGATGTAACGGAAATTGATCTCAGCCTCCAGAGCTTTTCTCCGGATATGTTCAACAGTCATTCCTTCGGGTAATTTCAGGCACAGGGTATCGAAATAATCCCTGTGGGTGTTTTCAAACCCGAGTTTTTCAAGAGCGGCACACAGAGCGGCTGTTTTTCTGTGAATGCCGCCGGCAATTTCCTGCAAACCTTCCGGCCCGTGGTACACCACGTACATGCCTGCCATGGTGGCCAGCAGGGCCTGTGCCGTGCAGATGTTCGATGTGGCGCGTTCCCTCTTGATATGCTGTTCGCGGGTTTGCAGTGCCATTCGCATGGCGGGATTTCCGTCGGCATCGATCGTAACACCAATGATCCGTCCGGGTATGTTGCGTTTGTACTTCTCCCTTGTGGCAAAATATCCCGCATGGGGCCCTCCGTATCCCATGGGCAGGCCCAGCCGCTGGGTGGATCCCACCACCACGTCTGCCCCCCATTCCCCCGGAGGGGTCAGAATGGCGAGGCTTAGAATATCGGCAGCCACCACCACCGGTACGTCCGCTGCCCTGGCACGTTCCACCAGCGGCCGGTAATCGCGGATTTCTCCGTCGGCGGCAGGATACTGCACCAGCACACCGAAAGTCATCTCATCGAATGCCATCTTCCTGTAATCGCCGGTAACCAGTTCCATTCCTAAAGGTTCGGCACGGGTGGCCAGCACATCGAGGGTTTGCGGAAAAACATGGCTGTCGACAAAAAATTTGTTGGCTCCCTTTTTCACAGCCTCCCGGCTGCGTGCGTTATGGAGCATGATCATGGCTTCGGCGGCTGCGGTTGATTCGTCAAGCAGCGATGCATTTGCTATTTCCATCCCGGTAAGTTCCATCACGGCCGTCTGGAAATTCAGAAGGGCCTCCAGCCGGCCCTGACTGATCTCAGCCTGATAGGGAGTATAGGAAGTATACCACGAAGGATTCTCCAGAATGTTCCGCTGGATCACCGCCGGAAAAACGGTTCCGTAATACCCCATCCCGATGTAGGTTCGCCATATCCGGTTCTTTGCCGCTATCTGCCGGATGCGGCGGAAATATTCGTGTTCACTCATCCCTGGAGGCAGGTTGAGCGGTGAACTCAGGCGTATGCTGGCAGGAATGGTTTTGTCAATCAGTTCATCGGCATTTTTCACCCCGATTACACGACACATTTCCCGTACATCTTCTTCACGGGGTCCGACATGACGGGATACGAATCCTTGCATGGACATAATGGTTTCAGTTTTTATGGAATTTCCGAAATAAAGTCTGTATATGTAAAGGCATAAAATTAACAAAGAACAACGGTCCAATTGCAGACAAAAATCATAAAGTGTACATGTTAAAGAATAGGTTCAGACAAAAAAGGGATTCGATGTTTTCTCCGTACCAATGGTGGTGGCAGGTCCGTGCCCCGGATAGACCACCGTATCACCGGGCAGGGAAAATAGTTTTTCACGGATGTTTTTCAGCAGGGCCCGGTGGTCTCCTCCCGGAAGGTCGGTACGGCCAATCCCTCCTTTGAACAGGACATCCCCTGCCAGCAAGATATGGTCATCAGCACTGTAAAACACCACGCTCCCCGGTGAGTGCCCGGGCACATGGATCACCTGAAGGCTTGTTTCTCCGAATCGAATGCGTTCATCCTCGCGGATGAATTCACCGGGTTCCGGAGGATTTTCCGTTTCCAGGCCGAACATCCGGGCATGAGCCACCGCATCCTTCAAAAGAAAGGCATCGGTCTCGTGGCAATGGGCCAGCAAACCGTACTTTCGTTTCATAAAACCATTGCCTGCAACATGATCCACATGGCAGTGGGTATTCAGCAGGAGAACCGGCTTCAGTTTCTGTTCCCGGATAAATTGTTCCAGCTCTTTTTCCTCCCCGGGATCCATGCATCCGGCATCTACTACAGCACACTCCAGGGTGTCGTCATACAGTACAAAAGTGTTTTCACCGAACGGATTAAATACAAACGTCCTGATATGAATCATGAGAAGTTTTTATAGTTTATCCTGTGATTTTCCTTTCAGAAGGGGAACAAAAACAAAATACCCGTGTTCCTCTTTCTCATATTCTTCCTCTCCGGTTTTCACCACCACCGTCATAACCTGCGATCCCTCGCCTCCCAGGGGAAGCACCATTCTTCCCCCGGTTTTTAGCTGTTCCAGTAGCTTAGGAGGGATCTCCCGGGAAGCTGCCGTGATCAGTATCCGGTCGAATGGGGCAAAGGCAGGCAATCCCTCATAGCCGTCACCGTAAAAAAAACGGGGTTTGTACCCCATGGCCGGCAGCAATGACTGAGTTTTCAGGAAGAGCTCCTTCTGTCTTTCAATAGTATATACTTTGGCCCCCATCTCCACCAGGATGGCCGCCTGATAGCCGGAACCCGTACCGATCTCCAGCACCTTGTCGTGTTTGCGCACCTGCAGCAGCTCGGTTTGAAAAGCCACCGTATAGGGCTGTGAAATGGTTTGTCCGGCACCGATGGGAAAAGCCTGGTCGCGGTATGCAAAATGAACGAATCCCGAATCCATGAACAGGTGCCTGGGCACCCGGTTCATCGCCTCCAGCACGCTTTCATCCCTGATCCCCTTGCTTCTTACCTCATCTACCAACTTCTTTCTCAATCCCTTATGGCGGTATGTGTCGTGCATTCCCCGGTTTTTCGTTCAGGCTACAAATTTAGCTTTTCAACACGAAAACGTTGAAAAATAAGGCAAAAAAAACCGGAAGCAACCGTTTAAATGAAATATGTTTGCAAAAAGCTGAGCAAAAGATGATCAAGATCGGCATCCTGGGCGGTGAGGCCAACGGAAGCAACGCCATTGACATCATCAGGAGGATCCCTTTCTTCCGGCTGGTGGGGTTTTATGATCCCGATCCCCTTCGCAGGGAAACGCTGGAACGTACCTGCCGGCTGCATTCATTCAGCAACCCGGAAATGCTCACCGGTGTGGCCGATGCCATCGATATCACCGGCCCTCTATCCCAGTACCCTTCGGCTTTCAGGCAGGCGATCAGGGAATCCAAGCATGTTTTCCTCCACAACCCGTATACCGGCAAAGCGCAGGTGCTGCGTGAACTTCTCAAACTCATCGGGGAATCCAGGGGGGTGGTACAGGTTTCACAGCCCCACCGGTTCAATCCGGCTTTTCTGGCAGCCTGTCCATATGTCAGAACGCCGGGATACATGGAATTCCAGAGGAAAATCCCTTTCCAGCGGGCAGGGAATTCCCAGTCGCTGGTGTTGCAGTATCTGATGCACGACATCGACCTGGCCATGTACCTCACCCGTTCGAACATCAGGAAAAGCAGTGTAAGCGGGGTAAAGCTGGTTTCGGCCAAGCCCGACCTGGTAGAAGCGCGGCTGGAATTCGAGAACGGGTGTGTGGCCAATTTCATGATCAACCGGGTGGGGCAGGAACAGAGCCACACCTGCCACCTGTACCAGACCGGCATGACCATCCGGATCGACCTGCTGCGTCAAACTGCCGAGATCCAGCACCTGAAAAGACCCGTACCGGCGAATGTTTCCGGCACCCGGCCGGCCACCGAGCAACTGCTGGTAACCCCTTCCGATCCTCTGGCCGATGAGATGATGAGCTTTCATACCTCCATCCACAACCGGCAATCGCCCCTGGTAAACCTGGAAGATGCTTTCAGGGCTCTGGAAATTTCCCTCGATTTGCAGGAAAGGCTGAACTGGTTGTCGGTAAACTGATCGCCCGCGAAAATTCTTTTTCCTTTCACAATAAAAAGAATATATTGCCGGTTCTTGATTCAGTTAACCGCCTTTTTTGCATGAAAAACAGGAAGCAACTCCTGACCTATCTGTTCTGGGATATCCTTTCCGCCGCGCTCAGCTGGACCCTGTTTTTCATTTTCCGAAAAATCATTATCGAGCCCAGGGTATTCGGCTACCCTGTACCGGTTGAATTCGACGAACGGTATTTTCTTGGACTGGTGGTGGTACCGGTTTTCTGGATTTTCCTGTATTATACGGCCGGGCTGTACCGGAACCTGTACCGCCGGTCGATTTTGCATGAATTCGGAATATCCCTGATAATCACTGTGCTGGGCACCGTGGTCATTTTTTTCACCCTGATCCTCGACGATGTGGTATCGGGGCACCAACATTATTACCTTTCGGCCTCCGGGCTGCTGGTTTTGCATTTTCTCTGCTCATACCTGCCGCGCCTGATCATTACAACCCGTACCCGGAACCGGATCAGGAACGGGAAAATCGGTTTCCGCACCCTGATGATCGGCAGCAACAGCAAGGCAGTAGATATTTACCGGGAGCTTACCCGCCCCGGCAGCTATTCAGGCAATGTGTTCACCGGATTTCTCCTTCCCACGGAAAAACAAAAACCCGGTATTCTTGAAAAGGAACTTCCCTTTCTGGGGAACATGAAAAACCTGGAAAAGGTGATAAAAAAACAGCATATCGAGGAGGTGATCATTGCCATTGAGTCGCATGAACATTCCGAACTGGAAAAGATCATAAACCGGCTGGAACGATACGATATACGCATACGCATTATTCCAAACCTGTTCGATATCCTTACCGGGAAAGTAAGGCTGGTATCGCTGTTCGACGCACCCCTGATGGAGATATCCCGGGATATCATTCCCCCCTGGCAGGTGAGCCTGAAAAGGGTCACCGACATTTCCGTCTCCCTGCTTTCCCTGATTCTGCTGTCACCCCTGTGTGCCGTTCTGGCTGTACTGATTAAGCTTGACACCCGCGGCCCTGTGATATACCGGCACGAACGCATCGGGCGTTTCGGAAAGCCTTTTACCATTTACAAGTTCCGATCCATGGTGGTGGGGGCTGAAGAGAACGGCCCGCAGCTCTCCAGCCGGAACGATCCCCGGGTAACCAGGGTGGGACGGTTCATGCGAAGGACCCGCCTGGATGAGGTGCCCAATTTTGTCAATGTACTGAAAGGCGATATGTCGCTGGTTGGTCCCCGGCCGGAAAGGCAGTATTACATTGACCGGATCGTACAACGTGCCCCAGAGTACCTGCACCTGCAGCGGGTCAAGCCCGGGATCACTTCCCTGGGGCAGGTGAAGTACGGATATGCCGGAAACCTGGATGAAATGATCCGGCGGATGAAATACGATCTGATCTATGTGGAAAACATGTCGCTGCTGCTGGATATCCGCATCCTGGCCTATACTTTCCTCACCATTATCCGGGGGAGAGGCATCTGATCAGCCGGCCATAAAAGGAAACTTCCTGAGCGGCAGGTGCACCGCTCCTTCGGGCCGCAACCGGCTTTCGAAAAAAATGACCTCCTTCACCACCACATCTCCCCAGTCATGGTCTTTGTATTTATCCAGCATTTCCCGTAAACAGGATTTTTCGCGAACCAGCCGCGGGCGGGCCAGGGTGAGGTGGGGGCGAAACGGTCGTTCATCGGGTTCGAATCCGTGCCTAAGGGCTGTTTCATCGGAATCAACCTTCAGCCGTTGCAGCATGCCTTCTTCATCGTCAACCCCTATCCAGATTACCCGGGGCCGGTTCAGGCCTCCAAACAGGCCCATGCCTTTCAGGCGGATTGAAAAAGCCGGCAGGTTTTCCCAGCGGGCAAACAACTCTTTCCCGATGCTTTCCGCCTGAGGAGGTGTGGTATCGCCCAGGAAGGTAAGGGTAAGATGCCAGTGGGCCGGGTCTGCCCATTTGATCGACGAACGGGGAAAAGAGCCTGCCCATTCCCGCAGAAGATTTCTCATTTCCCGGCTGGCCGGTAATGGAACCCCGATAAAAGTACGCAGGGTAGGTGACGGTACGACGGAAGTCATTTGTTATATGAAAGGAATTCGTTAAATTAGTGATCCAACCCAAAAATAGGAAATCATGAACAGACCGAAAAAATTTGCCGTGATCCTTTCGGGATGTGGCGTATACGACGGAGCAGAGATCCACGAAGCCACCCTGTCGATGTATTTTATTTCAAAGCACGGGGGCATGTATGAACTTTTCGCCCCCGATTTGGACCAGCACCACGTAGTGAACCACCTCACAGGAGATGAAATGAAAGAAAAACGCAACGTGCTGGTGGAAGCGGCCCGCATTGCCCGGGGAAAGATCAGGCCGTTGCTGGATTTTAAAGCGGAGGATTTTGACGGTTTGCTTTTTCCGGGAGGGTTCGGGGTTGCCAAGAACCTTTCCGATTATGCTTTCAAAGGGGCGGAATGCACCGTACTGCCCGAAGTGGAAAAAGCAGTCAAAGACATGGTGGCTGCCGGCAAACCCGTCGGCGCCCTGTGCATTGCCCCGGTGGTGCTGGCCAAGGTGCTCGGCGATGTGGAACTGACCATCGGGCAGGATCCCGGCACGGCTTCGGATGTTGAAAAACTGGGGGCCCGTCACCGCCAAACGTCACACGGACAGGTGGTGGCCGATTCACGGCATAAAGTGGTCACCACCCCCTGCTATATGCTCGATTCCACCATTGCCCAGATAGGCGAAGGAGCCGAAAAGGTGGTGCTGCGCATGATGGAGTGGATGTAGGATCAGGTGTACCCGTAACCCGTAACACCTGTCTTCCCTGAACCTCATACCCCTTGCCCAATGCAACTGACCTCCTCTGGAGGGGTTGCATGTGTCTGTTGTGGGAAGGCGGTTGTTCGGTGAGTCGGGAAGGCCTGGTGTATGAAATCGGGTAATGTAGTGATGGTGTGATGGTGTGTGCCTTGTCCTGATATGGGTTTACAAAAACAAATTCAGCGGCCGGGATCAGATGTACCCCATTTCGATCAAACGGACAATTTCTTCAATATCGGCATCCTCTCCGTGCGGATCGTATCTTGATTTGAGATTGGAACCGAAAATGCGTGCGATGGATTGCCAGAAAAATGCGGAAAAGGACCCTTTCAGCTCGCTGATCAGGTCGTACGAGGTATCGCCGGTCTCCCTGTCCACCAGCTTGATCAGTATCCGGCCCTGGGTAATGGTCATTTTTCTCAGATCGTCCTCGAATTCGCTGAAAAGCTCTTTTTCCATCCGGTCAATGTAGGCTTTCCGCTCCTTCTCGGTCTTCATATTCTGCAACTCCCACTCCATTTCGGCCATTTTTTCCCCGGCCAGCACAGCATAAGGATAAACCTTCCGCACATGATACATCAGCCGGGTGTACCTTCTGAACTGCCGTCGGTTGGGAAACTGCTTCTCCGGAATAATGAACACCTCCTGCATGGTCTGGTGAGGGACCAGTTCCCCGTGCAGGTTCACCGAAGGCAGCACGGTTATCTGTTCCAGCAATACACTGTCGGTGACCTTCTTCAGAGGCACCTGGGCATATCCGGCGGCCGCCACTAGCAGAAGGTTCAGAAACAACAGGTATATGCGGAATGTCTTCATGTACGGGTCCTTTTCAACGAATATCCGTTTTCAATTATTGTGCTATATCCCGGGTACAAAATTACATAAACCGGAGCAGGAATGGTTCAATTCGTGTTGAAATCTTGAACGAAAGGATGTTCCCCGTGCATTTTATTTTTCCTACCTTGCACCCCAAATTCACAGAGTGAACGAAGAACCCACGGCCGATATGCTGGAGGAAAGAAAGGAATTCAAACGGCTCAGGAAGCTGGAATTCCATGAGATCATCCCCTTTGTTTTCGAGAACATCCGAAAAAAGACCCCGGCCGCCCGGTTCTTTTTCATTTTCAACCTTCTGCTCTTTATCCTTGCGACAGCCTACAGCATCCATCTTCCACTGGGGAAACTATACACCACCGGCCAACTGGTGGTGATGTTCCTGCTGGCGGTTATTCTCTTTCCCTTACTCCTGGCCCCTTTTCATGAACTGATCCACGGGGCGGTTTACCGCGGTGTGGGAGCCCCGGCCATCCGGTACGGAGCCGATCTGCGGCAGTTCATCTTCTACGTCACCGCTCACCGGTATCCGGTTGGCCGGAAGAAATTCTATCCCGTGGCCCTGGCCCCCTTTCTGCTCATCACCCTGGGCCTCACAGCGCTTGTCCCTTCCCTGCCCCCCATCTTGTCGTGGGGCGTGGCCATCACCCTGCTTGTACACAGCACCATGTGCATTGGCGATTTTGCCATGATCAGCTATTTTCAGCGGTTTCCCGGAAAGGAAATCTATACGTTCGACGATACCGAAACCATGGTTTCATACTTCTACATAAAAAACGGGGGCGACCCTCAGGAACCGGAAAAAGGACCCACCTCATGATGGATGCAGAGATCACCGTGATAGGGGCAGGCGTGCTGGGACTGGCCATTGCCAGGGAACTTTCCGAAAAAACGGAGGGGGTGTTTGTGATCGAGAAAAACCTCCGCTTCGGGCAGGAAACCAGCAGCCGCAATTCGGAAGTCATCCATTCGGGGGTTTATTACCCGCCCGGATCACTGAAAGCCACGCTGTGTGTGGAAGGTAAACGGATGCTGTACGATTTTCTGGAAAAATACGGCATCGCCCACAAAAAGTGTGGAAAACTGGTGGTGGCAGTGAGCGAGGGAGAAACAGGACGTTTGAAGGAGGTATGGGACATTTCCGGAAAGAACGGGGTAACCGACCGCATTTGGCTCGACCGCAAAGGGATCGAATCCCTGGAACCCCATATCCGTGCGGTGGCTGCCATCCATTTCCCCTCCACCGGGATCCTCGATTCGCACGGATTGATGAAACAGCTCGAAGCCCTGGCCAGGATCGGAGGAACCGAATTTGTATACGGAGCCTGTGTTACCGGCATTGAGCAACTGGAGGAAGGCTACCGCATCACCCTGGCCGATGCCGATGGGTCGGCCTTTGAATTCACCAGCCGGAAAGTGGTGAATGCCGCCGGGCTGGAAGCCGACCGGGTGGCTGCCATGGACGGCACCCTGCTGCCCGGCGACGAGATACACTTCTGGAAAGGACAATACTTCCGGGTTACCGGGGGCAAGCACCGGCACATCCGCCGGCTGATCTATCCCCTGCCCGACCCCGACCACATCAGTCTGGGACTGCATGCCACGATCGACCTGAACGGACAAATGAAGCTGGGCCCCGATGCGGTATACCTGCCCGAACGGGAGATCAATTACCGGGTGGACCCCGCCGATGCTTCCCGCTTTTTCGAAGCGGCATCGAGGTACCTTCCCTTTCTGGAAGAAAAAGATCTGATTCCCGACCAGGCCGGGATCAGGCCGAAGCTGCAGAAACCCGGCGGCAGCGTGCGCGACTGGGTGATCCGCGACGAAAGCCCCCGGGGGTATCCCGGCCGGATCAACCTCATTGGAATGGATTCTCCTGCACTTACTGCCTGCCTGGCCATTGCCCGTTACGTAAAAAACCTTATTTTCGCAGAACCATGATACCCGTCACAATGACACCCACATCTTCCCCGGCCATTTCCACCGAAGAAAAGCGCCGGTTAGCCAGGACCATCCTCCGGGAAGCCAAAGAGGAAGTACTGAACATTTTATGGGATACCGATCCCAATGAATACTGCAATGAAAGGCTGATGCTGGTATGGCTGGAAGAAGACTACGAATATGCCATCCGCAGGCTCGGCCTCTGCCGCCGTTCGGAAAGCAGTTACCTGCAGAAGCTGCACCGCATTTTCGGCCAGTATTCGGAAGTGATCCCCGAATGCCGGAAAACGGAACATCTACGTAGTATCCAACGTAGTTAACTGGCTTTGTTATGATATAATCAGCAATTATTTGTATATTTGAAAAAAATGCTGTTATGGAATTGTCAGAAATTAAACAGGCTATTGAAAAACTCAGTGAAGAGGAGCGTCAA
>DSCJ01000121.1 GCA_011049175.1 Bacteroidota bacterium
CCAATGCATTCATCGAACCGGACCCCCTGCAGGAACTGATCCCTCTGATGGATGCGTTCAATGTGGATTTGAAAGCCTTTGATAAGGAATTTTACAGGAAATATGCCGGTGCCAGACTGGAACCGGTGAAAAAGAATCTGGCCACCATGGCCCGCTCGGGCACTCACCTGGAGATCACCAACCTGATCATTCCCGGACTGAATGACCAACCGGAGAAGTTCAGGGAAATGGTGAAATGGATTGCCACGGAACTCGGGGAAGAAGTGGTATTGCATCTGTCAAGGTATTTTCCTCAGTATAAAATGCATATACCACCCACCCCGGAGAAAACCATGCTGGCCTGTTTTGAAATGGCGTCAGAGGAGCTGAAATATGTATACCTGGGAAATATGGCTGGCTCCCCCCGAACCAGGAACACCTGGTGTCCGGAATGCGGAAACCTGCTGATTGAAAGGACCGGTTACCATATCAGGATGGAAGGGTTGGACGAAAGGGGCCATTGCGCCAAATGCGGTACAAAAGTGATAGCACATCATTAAAATTCCATCCCCATGAAAACGAGGATTCCAGCGGTTGCAGGCAAATTTTATCCATCCAATAAGGATGAGCTGATCAATTTGTTACATTCCATCCATCTGAAAGAGGAGAAACGTTTTGCGAAGGATTTCATGCCAGCGGTTTTGTTCGGGGGAATAGTACCCCATGCCGGCTATGTCTTTTCGGGATATGAAGCCATCCATTTTTTCGAACTGATCAAAAACCATCCGAAACAGTTCGATACCATTGTCATTCTTCACCCCAACCACAACGGCATAGGGCCCGAGATTGCATCGGATGAGAACGATGCCTGGCAGACGCCCATGGGCATTGCAGAAATAGATACAGAGTTCCGCGATCAGATGGAATTTGAATCCAGCGCCCTGGCGCACAAATTCGAACATTCGGCCGAGGTAATGGTCCCATTTCTGCAGTACAAGCTTCCTTATAAATTCAGAATTCTTCCGGTTTCCATGTCGCGGCAAACCCCGCAACATGCCCGGAAAGTGGCCGAAGAACTGATCAGGGTGCAGAATATCCTGAACCGTCATCTGCTGCTGATTGCTTCCTCCGATTTTTCGCATTACGTCAGCCCGGAATACGGAAAAAAAATGGATCAGATGGTGATCGATCAGATAGAAAAAGGGGATATTGAGGGAATCTATAGCACGGTAAAGAAAAATAACATTTCCGTGTGCGGATTCGGTCCCATCATGGCTTTGCTGGCCTATGCGAAGAAACTGAATGAATGGCCGGAAACCAGAATATTGCGCCGCGGACATTCGGGAGAGATCATCCCTTCGCAGGAAGTGGTGGATTATGTCACCATGGCCGTGTATTCCGATATTGAACAGAAATAATCAACGTATCCTGAATTCGGTGTATCCCTGCTGAGGCTGTTTTTCTACTTCCACCCTTTCCACCCTCGACCACGAGGGCCCCTGACGGCACCATTCCACCAAAAGATCGAGTGCGCCGGGTTCCCCCTCGGCTTCGATCAGCACACTTCCATCGGGCAGGTTCCGTACATACCCTGTCAGATCCAATTCCCGCGCCTTCTGCATGGCCGAATACCTGAAGCCCACTCCCTGTACACGGCCGCTCACATGAATGGTATAATGCCGGTGACCAGACATATTACACCTTTTTTTCCTCCTGTAAAAGTTGACTGAGACGGGTAAACGACCGGTCGAAATGCTTCACCATTTCTTCCCGGATCTTCCGGTAATCTTTTTTCCGCTGGGCAGTATCCTGCTCTGCTTCCGGATGATTCACCAGCCCGATGAGGCGGTTTCTCACATCCACGGTTTCGCCTATAACATCCATAACCGGCCTGCGGTCAAGGTCGGAATTTCTTTTCAGGGCCTGAAAAGCATCAGATATCAGTTCATATGTCAGCCGGTTGATCTGCCGCTTGAGCTCTTTTCTGCTTGCCATATTCTGTTTATTCTTTGTGTTTTTCTATGTAATCATCAACTGCCCGGTCGTATCCTTTCATTGCTGCTATCAGCAAAGGGTGGCCGGTATTAAAGGATTGGTTCCTCACCCGGTTCACCGGCAATACCTTGGGCGAGGTACCGGTAAGAAAGGCGGCTTCGGCTTTCTCCAGCTCATCCAGGTGCAAAGGCTCCATGCATACAGGAATCCCTTCCTCTTTCAGAAACTGCAACACATATTTTCGGGAAATGCCTTTCAGTACCATCTGGTCAGGGGCGGTAATGAGTTTCCCGTTCCGTATGAAGAATGCATTTGAGCGGCTTCCTTCCGTGATCTGCCCCTGCCGGTTCACCAGCAGGGCTTCATAAACACCCGACTCTATCACAGCCTTGTACACTTCAAGGCGCAAACCCATATTCAACAGCTTGGCAGTGGGATTCTGTCTTTCCGCCATATACACCATCACTTCCACCCCCTGCCGGTACTGATCCTGCGTAGGGTAAAAATGAGGACAATAATACGCCAGAAAGTACTTCGAACCGGAGGGTTGAATATTGAACACCACCCGGACATTGCCGTTCGGTTCCTGATTCCTCTTCACCAGTTCTGCCAGGATCCCTCTCACGTCCTCAGCAGAAAGCCAGAGAGAAATACCGGAGACTGAAGCACTGTGTTGCATCCTCTCCATGTGATCTTCGAAAAAAACCGGCACTCCCTGCATTACACGAATCACTTCGTACAATGACTGGCCCCTGTATACATAATCGTTACTGAAACCCTCACAGGTCAGGAACCGGTCGTTCAGGTAAAAAATCTGTTGTATACACTCCTGCATAGCAAACACGGTTTTATTCAAAGTAAATTTAACTAATTTTGGGCAGAAATGATAATCGCCGAACTGCCACCGCCTTGTATGCCATTGTTGATATAGAAACCACCGGCGGAAGTCCTGCCCGGGACAAGATTACAGAGATTGCCGTTTTTGTGCACGACGGGAAAGAGATCCAGGAGGAATTCACTACCCTGATCAATCCGGAAAGGCCTATTCCTCCCTTTATCACAGCTCTGACAGGGATCAGCAATGAAATGGTGACCGACGCCCCCAGATTCTATGAGGTGGCCGCAAGGATCGTTGAACTCACCGAAGGAAAAATATTCATTGCCCACAACGTGTCTTTTGACTATCATTTTATCCGCGAGGAATTCCGTCAGCTGGGATATACATTCAAAAGGAAACAACTGTGTACGGTCAGGCTCAGTCGCAGGCTTATTCCCGGATTGCGGTCCTACAGCCTGGGAAAAATCTGCCGGGAACTGGACATCCATATCCATAACAGGCACCGGGCAGGGGGAGACGCTTATGCCACCGTGAAACTTTTCGAAAAACTGCTTTCGCTTGACGGAGCGGATCTCTCGCGTCCCTCCCTTTTCAGAACCCAGACCCTTGCCAACCTGCACCCTTCACTAAAACCCGAAACCATCGAATCGATCCCGGAGGCAGCCGGGGTTTACTATTTTCTTGATGAAAACGGCAGTATCATTTACATTGGGAAAAGTAAAAACCTGTACCGCAGGGTCATCACCCACCTGCAAAACAACTCGGGTAAAAGGGCGGCGGAAATGCGCGACCGCATTGCAGATATTGACTACGATGTGACCGGTAGCGAACTGGTTGCCCTTCTCAGGGAATCATATGAAATTAAGAAACACAAACCGGTATACAACCGGCGTCAGAGAAGGACCACTTATTCCCACGGGATATTCCTGAATACCAACAAATACGGGTACAGGGAACTTACCATAGAAAGGAACCGGAAGGAGACACTTCCCCTGGCTACTTTCACATCTGTTGAAGCAGCCCGCAGCTTCATGGAAAACCGTGCCGATGAATACGAACTGTGCAGAAAACTCTGCGGGTTATACGAGGGAAAAGGGTCGTGTTTCCAGTACCAGGTGGGAATATGCCGCGGAGCATGCGTTCAGGAAGAGCCGCCGGCTTCGTACAACGAAAGAGTCAACCGGCTGGTCGATCATCTGGCGGGATTCCCTTACCGGAACTTTTTTATCGTCGATGAAGGCCGGCATCAGGAGGAAAAAGCCATAATAAAAATTGAACACGGTACCTACCGGGGCTACGGTTTTGCCGATACCACCAGTCAGATTACCCATCCCGGCCAGATGAACGATTCCATCAGGCCGTATCCCGATAACCGCGATGTTCAGCAGATCATCCGGAACTACCTTCTGGCAAACAAACACTTACAGATCATTCCATTCTGAATTTATCCGGTTCCTTCCCATTGCTATTGAACCCATTCAGGGGTATATTTGTTATAGAAACACATACCGCTTGCCGGTGTTTTGCATGAGAAACCATTACCTTTACATGACCATACCTTTGGCATATCAATTCATCCTTCCCTGCAATGGATAAATTCACCTACCTCGGTTCTGCAGATCCGGAAACCATCGAAGCCCTTTACCGTCAATACCTGAACGATCCTACCTCAGTGGAAGAAAGTTGGAAAAAATTCTTCGAAGGATTTGAATTTGCCCGTACTTTCTACAAGAAACCGGCACAAACCCCTGAAGTATTCGACAAGGAGTTCAAGGTGGTGAGGCTGATCGAGGCTTACCGCAAAAGGGGGCATCTGTTTACCGAAACCAACCCGGTGCGCACACGCCGGCAGTACAGCCCTACCCTTGACCTGGAGAATTACGGGCTGGGAGATAACGATCTGGATACCGTTTTCCAGGCCGGCTCGAACATTGGCATCGGAGCCGCTCCCCTGCGCGTAATCGTTGATCACCTGAAACAAACTTACTGCAGGTCCATCGGAACCGAATACCTTTTTATCCGGAACCCCCGGGTGGTGGAATGGCTGCAAACCCGGATGGAAAGTAACCGGAATATCCCGCATTTCAACCCGGAAGAGAAAAAACACATATACACCCTGTTGAAACAGGCGGTGGGTTTCGAGCATTTTATCCACCGGAAATTTGTGGGTCAGAAAAGATTCTCCCTGGAAGGAGCCGAATCTCTCATTCCCGCAATGGATGCGGTGATCGAAAGAGGGTCGCAACTGGGAGCCGAAGAATTTGTCCTGGGCATGGCCCACCGCGGCCGGTTGAATGTCCTGGCCAACATTCTGAGGAAACCTGTGGAAGATGTCTTTACTGAATTTATGGGAACGGCCTACAGGGAAGACATTGCCCTGGGCGATGTAAAATATCATCTGGGCTACAGCAACACCTGCACCACCGGCACCGGAAAATCAGTCAAACTCAACCTGGTACCCAACCCTTCCCACCTGGAAGCCGTAGACCCGGTGGTACAGGGCATTGCCAGAGCCAGGACCGAAAAGGAATACGGCGGCGACTTCAACAGGCTGGTACCCATACTCATCCACGGCGATGCCGCCATCGCATCCCAGGGAGTGGTGTATGAGGTGATCCAGATGTCGCAGCTATCCGGCTACAAAACCGGTGGCACCATTCACCTGGTGATCAACAATCAGGTGGGTTTTACCACCAACTACCTGGATGCCCGTTCCAGCACCTACTGCACCGATATCGGGAAAGTGATCAAATCACCCATCTTCCACGTGAACGGGGATGATGTGGAAGCGCTGGTACATACCATCAGGCTGGCCATGAATTTCCGCCAGGAATTTCATACCGATGTGTTCATTGACATTCTTTGTTACCGGAAATACGGACATAACGAAGGGGATGAGCCAAGATTCACTCAACCCCTCCTCTACCGGACAATCGAGCAGCATCCCAATCCCCGGGATATTTACAGTAAAAAGCTCACAGAAGAAGGAATCTATACAGACGAAGACATCGCAAAGGAGGAAAAAACCTACACCGAATGGCTGGACAGAAAATACGAGGAAGCTAAGCAGGATACCACCGTCCACATCCAGCCGTTCCAGGGAGAAATATGGAAAGATTTCGAACACCCCGGCAATGGCAATCTTTTGTATTCTTCCTCCACCGGTGTAACAAAGAAGAAACTGCTGGAAATTGCAGACAGGATCAACCGGCTCCCTGAAGAGGGTAAATTTCTCAGAAAACTGGAAAAACTGGTGGCCGACAGGAAAAAAATGATTGCCAGCAACCGTCTCGACTGGGCCATGGGCGAACTGCTGGCTTACGGCACCCTGCTTGAGGAAGGACATCCTGTCAGGATCAGCGGCCAGGATTCCGTACGGGGAACCTTCGCCCACCGCCATGCTGCATTCCATATTACCGATACCACCGAGGTGTACTACCCCCTGAAAAATATTTCCGGACGGCAGGCCCGATTTGATATCTTCAACTCCCCCCTTTCGGAATACGGGGTAATGGGATTCGAATACGGGTACGCCCTGGCCACACCCGAAGGCCTGACGGTATGGGAAGCACAGTATGGGGATTTTTTCAATGCTGCCCAGGTAATCGTCGACCAGTACATCAGCTCCGCCGAGGAAAAATGGGGGCTGATGAACGGGCTGGTGCTGTACCTTCCCCATGGGTACGAAGGTCAGGGACCGGAGCATTCCAGCGCCCGCATCGAACGCTTCCTGAGTCTGGCCGCCCGCAATAACATGCAAATTGTGAACTGCACCACACCGGCCAATTTTTTTCATGCCCTGAGAAACCATATCAAAAGAAATATCCGGATCCCGTTGGTTATTTTCACCCCGAAAAGCCTCCTGCGACATCCCCGATGCACCTCGCCCCTGGACAATTTCACAGGGGGCCGTTTCCGGGAACTGATCGACGACCCCGATACCGATCCGGAAAATGTGACCCGCGTGGTTTTTTGTTCGGGAAAGATCTATTATGACCTGCTGGCCCGGAAAGAGAAGCTGCAGGCCAGAGACATAGCCCTGGTCAGACTGGAGCAGTTATATCCCCTTCCCTTCGAACAGATAGAAAAGGTGCTGGACCGATATCCGAATGCCATGCTCCACCTGTGGGTACAGGAAGAGCCCGAGAACATGGGTGCCTGGAGGTACCTGCGCGGACTGTTCCCCCGGATAAGCCTGGTACCCGTGGCACGGATAGCCAGCGGAAGTCCTGCTACCGGCCTCAGCGGCCTTCATCAGATAGGGCAGGATGAAATTACCGGAAAAGTATTCAGGAAATGTACCTGCGAACTAAAGAACGATTATTGCGCCTTACAGTGCGTGGAGGGAAAATCGAGGAAAGAGATCCTGAAGGTACACCAGTATTTTGACAGCGAATCGCGCTTCTCCATCTGATAAAACATGAAAAAACATGATTATTGAAATTAAAGTACCCAGCCCCGGCGAATCGGTTAGGGAAGTGGAACTGGCCAGATGGCTGGTAAGTGACGGCGAGCATGTGGAAAAAGACCAGGAACTGGCCGAGATCGAATCGGAAAAAGCCACCCTGCCCCTGATTGCCCCTGAATCGGGACAGATCAAACTCCTGGTCCAGGAACACCAGACCCTGGAGGTAGGAAGCGTTGCCTGTACTGTCGACACTTCGGTAAAGGAGAAAGCTGCAGGAGGCGGTGAAAAGAAAAAACCGGGAAAAGAACCACCCGGAAGCCCTCCCGAAATGAAAGAGAAAGAAAAGTCTGCTGCTGCCGTTCCTTCCGGTACGGAAAATGAACCCTCTGCAGATCCGACAGAACACAGGCAGGTAAAGATCAGCCCCGTGGCCCGTAAAATGATGCACGAATCGGGTCTGTCGGAAGATGACGTCATCAGGGGTCTCCGGCGGATCGGAAGCCGGGAGGTGGAACAGGTTCTGTCGAACAGGACAGCTTCATTCAATGCAGGAAAAACTGC
This sequence comes from Bacteroidota bacterium, assembly GCA_011049175.1. GTDB lineage: Bacteria > Bacteroidota > Bacteroidia > Bacteroidales > VadinHA17 > HyVt-105. The sequence continues at coordinate 7,782 of DSCJ01000121.1, forward strand.
AAGGGAAGTGGAGAGAAAAAAAATGTCGCCTTTGCGCAGGAAACTTAGCGAACGACTGGTGGCCGTGAGAAACGAAACGGCCATGCTTACCACATTTAACGAGGTGGATATGTCGGAAGTGATCCGGCTGAGACACACCTACCGGGAGGAATTCCTGGAAAAACATGGGGTAAAGCCGGGCTTAATGTCATTTTTCACCAGAGTCGCAGCAGAAGCCCTGAAAATTTTTCCGGCCGTCAATTCTATGATCGACGGCGACGAGATCGTCATACACCATTACAGTGATATCGGCATTGCGGTTCAGACGGAAAAAGGACTGATGGTGCCTGTCATCAGGAACGCCGGAACCATGAGCCTGGCTGAACTGGAAAAAGCCATCCAGGAAATGGCTGCGAAAGCCCGGAATAACCGCATAACGATTGATGAGATGAGCGGAGGCACTTTCACCATTACCAACGGCGGGGTATTCGGTTCTATGCTGTCAACTCCCCTGATCAATCCGCCGCAGGCAGCCGTTCTGGGTATGCACAATATTGTGGAACGCCCCGTAGCCATACAGGGACGGGTTGAGATAAGGCCTGTTATGTACCTGGCCCTATCATATGACCACAGGCTCATCGACGGAAAAGAATCCGTATCCTTCCTGGTAAAAATCAAAGAATTTATAGAGAATCCGCACCAGTTGCTTTTCGGTGAAAAAGGAGCCGACCGGGCGCTTCTCGACCTATAAACAACTGTACAGTGAACAAAAACCGCCCGGCTCCCCTGCAAAATCACAGCAGATGCTTATATTTACACAAAAAATGATTTCTATAATGAAAAAAGGTATAGTTTACTTATTCCTCCTTATCCTGATCATGGGAAAAACAGCCTATGTCAACGCACAGGACCGGATTACCGGTAAATCTTTTGCCACCCGGTCTGAAGTGATTGCCCAGCATGGGATGGCTGCCACCAGTCATCCCCTGGCCACACAAATCGCCCTCGATATTCTAAAAAAGGGAGGGAGTGCCGTGGATGCAGCCATAGCGGCCAATGCTGCCCTGGGCCTGATGGAACCTACCGGCAACGGGATAGGAGGAGACCTGTTCGCCATTGTGTGGGATGCAGAAACAAAGCAGTTATACGGTTTGAATGCCAGCGGCCGTTCCCCCCGTTCTCTTACCCTGGAATACTTCAAAGAACAGGGATACGAATACATCCCTTCCCACGGTCCCCTGCCGGTATCCGTTCCGGGATGCGTGGACGGCTGGTTCGAGCTGCACGAAAGGTTCGGGACCCTGCCCATGACCGATATCCTGCAGCCAACCATAGATTATGCGCGCAACGGTTTTCCCGTTACCGAATTGATTGCCTACTACTGGCAGTCGGCCCGTTCACTGGCAGCCCGGTATCCCAACGTAGCCGGGACCTATATGCCCGAAGGACATCCTCCGGCCAAAGGCGAGATATTCAAAAACCCCTTCCTTGCCAGTACTCTGGAGAAAATTGCCCGGGGAGGCCGTGATGTATTTTACCGCGGGGAAATTGCCAGGGTGATCGACCGTTTTATGAAAGAGCAGGGAGGATTCCTGTCGTATGAAGACCTGGCCTCACACCGCTCGGAATGGATTGAGCCGGTTTCCACCAATTACCGGGGTTATGATGTATGGGAACTTCCTCCCAACGGCCAGGGCATCGCTGCCCTGCAAATGCTCAATATTCTGGAAGCTTACGATATTGCAGGTATGGGATTCGGCAGTGCCGAATACATTCACCTGTTCGTGGAAGCCAAGAAACTGGCTTTTGAGGACCGGGCAAAGTTTTATGCCGATCCTGATTTCAATGAAATTCCCGTTGAATACCTTATTTCGAAAGAATATGCTGCGGAAAGAAGGGATCTGATCCATCCTGACCGGGCTGCCCGCCGGTATGATGCCGGCAGGATGAACCAGGGAGAGACCATTTATCTTACCGTGGCCGATGAAAAGGGGAATATGGTATCCCTGATCCAGAGCAATTACCGCGGCCTGGGATCGGGCATGGTACCTCCGGAACTGGGGTTCATGCTGCAGGACCGCGGTGAACTGTTCACTCTCAAGGAAGGGCATTTCAATACCTACGAACCGAACAAACGGCCCTTCCATACCATCATTCCCGCATTCATTACTAAAGACGGAAAGCCCTGGGTTAGCTTCGGGGTCATGGGAGGGTCGATGCAGCCGCAGGGGCATGTACAGATCGTGGTGAACCTGATAGATTTCGGAATGAACCTTCAGGAAGCCGGCGATGCTCCCAGAATCCGGCATGGCGGCTCATCACAACCCACCGGACAGATCATGACCGACGGAGGTACCGTATACCTGGAATCAGGCTTTGATTACGATGTAATCAGGGCCCTTATGCGCAAAGGGCATAAGATTCAGTTCGATAACGGAGGCTTCGGCGGGTACCAGGCCATTATGCATGACGAAAAGAACGAAGTGTATTACGGAGCCTCGGAATCAAGAAAAGACGGACAAGCAGCAGGATACTGATGATGGATTTTCTGAAACTCGTATCAAAAAGACAAAGCGACCGGAAATACGTCGACCGGCCGGTTGATAAGGATATCATCAACCGGTGCATCGAAGCGGCCCGCCTGGCTCCTTCGGCCTGTAATGCCCAGCCCTGGAAGTTCATTGTAGTGGATAATCCCGAACTGAAAAACCGGCTGGCCGATGCCACCACCAGCCGGGTACTTCCCATGAACCATTTTACCAAACAGGCTCCTGTACATGTTGTAATAGTACGTGAGCCTGCCAATATAACATCCCGGCTGGGAACAGCCATCAAAGACCGGGAATTCCCGCTGATCGATATCGGGATTGCCGCCGCACATTTTTGCCTGCAGGCCACATCGGAAGGACTGGGAACCTGCATACTGGGCTGGTTCAACGAGAAAAAAGTACGGGAATTGCTGAAGATACCGCTGGACAAACGACCGGAGTTGATCATTACCCTGGGATATCCGTCAGGAACGGCCCGCGAGAAAAGACGGAAGCCTCATGAGAAAATCGTTTCCTTCAATCAATACACGGAATCATAAACCCGCCTTCAAACCGTCCGGCGCCTGGTCATGGAAGAAGCTCACGGAATCCCTGAAAAAGTTTCTGCACCAGGGCATTACCCCGGAACAACTGGCGCTGACCGTTGTTCTGGGAACCGCCCTGGGTATCATCCCGGTACTGGGTGTGACCACCGCACTCTGCGCCGTTGCAGCGTTGTATTTCAGGCTGAACATGATTGCGATCCAGCTGATAAACTGGTTTGTATATCCACTCCAGCTCATTCTGTACATACCCTTTATTAAGCTGGGAGAGCTGATTTTTTACGGTGAAACCGTATTCCCTTTCTCTCCCGCCGATATGATCGATATGATCAGGGGTAACTGGTGGAAAACCATGACGCAGTTCTGGCTATCGAACATGATGGGGATATTTGCCTGGCTGCTTGTTTTCATCCCGGTTTCCATCCTGCTGTATTACCTTTCGCTCGGGGTATTTATGCGTTTTGCCGCCAGGAACGGAAAAATCACACAGGAGGAAAACTGATCCCCGCCTGACGAAAAACACGGATCAGCTCATTTCTTTCCTTTTCCCAGCACAATGTGCTGGCTGCCTTTAACAGAGACTTCTTCCATTGTTCCCTTTTTTCCCGGTTACGCAGCATGGAACGGATCTGATCCGCCATCTGCTCAGGATCAAACGACCGGAGCAGCTCCCCGATCCCATACGTTTCCACAATATTCCTGACTTCGGGCAGAGGAGAAGCCAGTACGGGTATTCCTGCCTGGATATAATCGAACAGTTTGTTTGGAAGACTGTACCGCTGGTTCAGTCCGGTATCCTTATCCAGGCTGAGGCCCAGGTCGGAAACGGAAGTATACTGCATCATTTGTACGTAAGGCATTTTGCCGGTAAACAGAACACGTCCTCCAATGCCCTTTTCCGAACAGATTTGCTTCAAAAGGGGCAACACCTCGCCCCCACCAATGATCAGCAGGTAAACATCCGGCAGGTATGCCATGGAATGCACCAGCTCTTCTGCTCCCCTGTCGCGGTTGATCCCCGTTCCCTGCAATACCAGAATGGGTGCCTCCCCAGGCAGGCCCAACCCGGTACGGGTTTGTTTTTTATCCGGCCTCCACAATGGAGGCATATTCCTTATCACGTGAAATGCCACCCCATATTCCTGCCGGTAAAGTTCCGAAATGGATCTGTTCACGGTTATTCTTACCGGGATGCGTGGAACAGTCAGTTTTTCAATCTGTTTCCAGAACCACCTGACTCCCCGACGATGGCACAGCGCGGGAACTCCGGTAAAATATTCATGGCTGTCATACACCAGCGGCCATTTTCTGATACGGGATACCAGAAAATTCGGGAAAAGGGTATCCAGGTCGTTGGCTACCAGAAACGCTTTTTTCCTGAAAAGGAGGAAAAAGAAAAGGCGAACTGTAAAACAGGCATAGAACGCAAACCCTCTCCGGAACACCAAGCGGAACCGGGTAACCCGGAAAGGCAGATCATTAACCGGCAGGCTGTCGGGCAAAAGCCTGCCGATGATATGTACCGGCCGGCCCGAAAGATCTAAAGTGCGGGCCGTACGAAGCACCCGCTGATCGGTGGCCACATCACTGGTGACCGATATGTAGACCACATCCTGCAAACGGTACGGATTCTTTCGTTTCCCGTAAAGGTAAGAAAACCTGCGACACCTCTGAAGAAGCACGCAGAATTCCGTATCTTTGAGCTGCCAGCTAATCTTATGGAAAGCATCCGGGAAAATTTCGATCTCCAAAAATTCAACACATTCGGCATACCGGCCAGGGCCAGGTATTTTCTCTCTCTTACCTCGGGAAAAGACCTTTCCCTGATACCCGGCTTGCTGAAGAACCAGGAAATCCTGATCCTGGGGGGAGGCAGCAATGTGCTTTTTCGAAAAGATTTTGAAGGCATGGTCATCCATCCGGTTATGAAAGGGATCCGTGTTATGGAAGAAGACAGGCATTCGGTTCTGGTGCAGGTGATGGCCGGGGAGAACTGGGACCGTTTTGTGGCCTGGACAGTGGAACGGGGCTGGGGTGGCCTGGAGAACCTGTCGTACATTCCCGGAAATACGGGGGCATCACCCATACAGAACATCGGAGCGTACGGGGTGGAAGTAAAAGACCACATCGAGTGGGTAAACACCCTGGTGCTGGCTGACGGAGAACATAAACGGTTCGATCAGGCCGCATGCAGGTTCGGTTACCGCGACAGTATATTTAAAAACGAGTGGAAAGGCCGGGTACTGGTGGTTTCGGTTGTTTTCAGGCTGATGAAGCGGCCGGTATTACGAACAGATTACGCCCGGGTGGAAGAAGAAATGCAACGGACAGGCCTTACCGGACTTGCCGGTATCCGGGCCGCTGTCATTCAGATAAGAAAAAGAAAATTACCCGATCCGGCCGTCACAGGCAATGCGGGAAGTTTTTTCAAGAACCCGGTTATTCCGGTGTCTGATTATGAAAACCTGAAAAAGAAATTCCCGGAAATACCCGGATACCCGGCCGGTGAAGACAGGGTAAAAACTGCGGCAGCCTGGCTCATCGACCGGTGCGGGTGGAAAGGATACCGGGAAGGCGACGCAGGAGTGCACAATCTTCAGCCCCTGGTACTGGTTAACCATGGAAAGGCAACAGGGCAGGATATTTATGACCTGTCGGAAAAGATTCTGGAATCAGTCAGGAAGAAATTCGGCATTGTACTGGAAAGGGAGGTTACGGTAATCTGAGTTTTCATAAGCCTTCCCGCCGGGAAATCACCGGTATATTCTATGCCGGTTAAGTGCCCGCCGGTAACTGGCCGCATACCGGTTATGTTCCTCCAGGGTCCTGGAAAAATGGTGTAAACCCGAAAAATCATCCCGGGCACAGAAATACAGGTAATCATGCTCCTCATGATCAAGCACGGCTTCTATTGCGGCAATGGAAGGGATGCGGATAGGTCCGGGCGGCAGTCCTCTGTTTTTGTATGTATTATAGGGTGAGTTCACCTGCAGGTCGCGGGTGAGGATCCGGTTCTTTGAGAAATTGCCCAGGGCAAATTTAATGGTGGGATCGGCCTGCAGGGGGATGCCCCTTTCCAGCCGGTTGATATACACCCCGGCAATGGTGGGTTTCTCAATATCGAACCGGGTTTCTTCGTCAATAATCGAAGCCAGCGTAGCTACCTCCACGGGTTCAAGCCCCAGGGTGGCAGCCTTTCGTTTCCGTTCGTCATTCCAGAACCGTTCGTATTCCTGCTTCATCCTTCCGACAAAGGATTCAGGCGAAGCATTCCAGAAAAACTCGTAGGTGTTCGGTATGAACATGGACGGGAAAGTTTCCCGGGTAAACCCATATTCTTCCGGGATCCCTTCCTGCAGGATATATTGTGCCAGGGCGGTGGAATCGGGTTCAAGTTGCCGGGCAATTTTCCCGGCCAGCTCTTCCAGGGTTCGATAATTGATAAAGGTAACCATTACAGGCACCTGGGTACCCGAGCGCAGCATATTGATCAGGGCATTGTGGCTCATGCCGTTGGCAAGGAGGTAATGGCCCGGATAAATATGGGCCGGCAGGTTTTTCCTTTCGGCCAGCCGGTCGAACACTTCGGGATTTTTCAAAAAACCCAGGCTGTCAAGCCGGTGAAGCACGTCCTGATAAGTGTCCGTTGTATAGACATAGAACGACCTCCCCTCTCCCGGGGGAATGCTGACATTCTTACCGAAAATATACCAGTACAACAATGCTCCCAGCACCAGGAACGGAAGGACCGCCACCCATATCCATCGGATCAGCAATGCGCCTTTTTTTCTTCTCTTCATCATGTTCCGGATAATCTGGTACAAAAAACGGACCGTTCCGGTATTCCTTCGCTTATTCAAGCACAGATAAAGCTCTGTCTATCCTTCGAAGGGCTTCCGTGAGCTTTTCTTCGGATGTGGCATATGACAATCTGATACAGGAAGGCATACCGAAAGCTCCTCCGGGCACCACCGATACATGGGCTTCTTCCAGCAGATACATGGCAAGGTCAGTATCGTTTTCTACCGTCCGCGAACCTGCCGATTTTCCAAACAGAGCCGAAATGTCGGGAAATACGTAAAATGCGCCTCTGGGGAGGTTCACCTCTATTCCGTTCATTTCTTTCAACCCGCCAACTACCAGATCCCTTCTTTTCCGGAATTCCTCCTTCATTTTCATGGCATATTCATTCCCCGACCGGATGGCTGCCAACGCAGCCCGCTGGGCGATAGAGGAAGCCCCTGACGTCATTTGACCCTGCAGTTTAATGCATGCTTTGGCTATCCACATCGGAGCAGCCAGGTATCCTATCCGCCAGCCCGTCATGGCATATCCTTTCGAAACCCCGTTGATGGTTACCACCCGGTCAAAGATCTCTCCGAACCTGGCCATGGGCACGTGCTCTCCTTCGAAGTTGATGTATTCATAGATCTCATCGGAAATAACAAAAACGCCGGGGCGGGAAGCCACCACCCGGGCAATTTCACTCAGCTCATCACTGGAATACACGCTTCCTGTAGGATTACAGGGTGAATTGATAAGTATAGCCCGGGTCCGTTCGGTCATAGCCCGGCTTAGCTGATCGGCCGTCGCCTTGTAATCCCTTTCCAGGGAACCCTGAACAATTACAGGGACCCCTCCAGCCAGTTTCACCAGCTCAACGTAACTTACCCAGTAAGGAGAAAGTATAATGACCTCTTCCCCCGGATTAACCAGGCAAAGCAGGGCATTGGTCAGGCTGTGCTTTGCTCCGCCCGACACCACAATCTGGTCGGTCTGGTACTCCAGCCCGTTTTCTTTTCTCAGCTTGTTTGCGATGGCCTCCCTGAGATCTCTGTAACCAGGAACCGGACTATAGAACGAATAATTTTCGTCAATAGCCTGTTTGGCTGCTTCTTTCACATGATCGGGTGTAAAAAAATCGGGTTCTCCCACACTGAGATCGATCACATCGATGCCCTGTGCCGCCAGATCTTTGCTTTTCTGTGACATGGCCAGGGTTTGCGACGAAGCCATAGCGGCAATACGGTGAGCTACTTGTTCCATGAAACACTGTTTTGACAGATGAAATAATAGAAGCCGGCACCCAATGAAGCCCCGGCATCTGAAAATAAAAACCAAAAATAAGTTTTAATCAGAAAATAACTAATATTGTAAGGAATAAAAGAGTTTCCTTATGGACATCATCGAAATGATCAAGTACAGTGTTCCTGCACTGATCGTATTCTTCACGGCCTTTTTCATGATGCGTTATTACATGCAGAAAGAAGCCAGGGAACGAAAAGTAGACCTGGTGATCAGAAACCAGCAAACCATCACTCCCCTTCGGCTGCAGGCATATGAACGCCTGGCTCTTTTCCTGGAAAGGATCAATCCGGAATCCATGCTGATGCGGGTCAACCAGCCTGGAATGAACAGCCAGCAGCTTCAGAGTCAATTGCTGGCCACGATCAGAGCGGAATTTGAACATAACCTGTCGCAGCAGATCTATATCACTCCTCAGGCCTGGGAAGTGGTAAAAAATGCCAAAAACAATACCATCAAGCTGATTAACACCTCTGCCGACAAAGTGAAACCCAATGCCCCGGCCATGGAGCTCAACAGGCATATCCTGGAAAAAGTAATAGAAACCGAGGCAGCTCCTTCCCAGGCCGCCCTGGAATTCCTGAAAAAGGAAGTCAGCACTTTTTTCTGATCAGTCCCAGGCCGGCATCAGCAGTCATACGGGCTTCTACATCAGCTCAATACTCCTCTTTACGAACCGGTTGAGTTCCTCCCCCGTCAGCATATTGTTCGACAACAGGGCCAGATCGATCAGTTGGCGAACCAGCTTGTTTTTCCCGGCATAACCTTCCAGCATTTCCTTCTTTTTCTTTTCCAGCTCACCAATTTTTTTATCCAGTTCTTCGAGACGGTCTTTTTCTTCCCGCGGAATTTCCTCGTCCTTTTTCTCCTTATGTCCGGATTCAAGGTCTGCCTTGTTTTTCCTGATCGGTTCCAGTTTTTCTTCAATCTTTCCGATCTTCTCCCTCAGTTTCTTGTCCTTGTCTTCGTTGATCTTCAGGATGAGATGATGGTTTGCATTAATCACCAGATTGTACTGGTCGGGGATGTCTCCGTAGAAACGCATACCTCCGCCCAGCTCAGACATATCCTTCATCCTTCGCATCCATTCCGACTGGGTGATGACCACCGGCTGGTCATCTTCGGCCATGGCCTCAAATGAAACGGTAAAATGCTCCTTTTGCGGAAGTTGGCTCTGGAAAACCGGGATCAGCTCATTCTGTTGCTCCGGGGTAAGGTTCGATTCATGGGTTTCCTCCTTCTGAATGAGCTTTTCCACCACATCAGCATCCACCCGCACAAAATGGGAATTGTCCAGCTTCTGTTCCAGGTGGTTCAGGAAGTGGGTATCCAGTTGTCCTTCCATCAGCAGCACATCGTACCCCTTCTTATTGGCTTTCTCGATATAGCTGTATTGTTTGTCTTTATCGGTGGCATACAGGTAAACCAGATTCTTGTGCTTATCGGTTTGATTTTCTTTGATCAGCTTCTGATACTCCTCCAGTGTAAAATACTTTCCCTCCGTATTCTTTAGTAAAGCAAAATCTTTTGCCCGGTCGTAAAACTTCTCCTCACTGATCATACCGAATTCGATGAACAGCTTCAGGTCGTCCCATTTTTTCTCAAAGCTGCTCCGGTCGTTTTTAAATATCTCGGCCAGCTTATCGGCCACTTTTTTGGTAATATGTGATGATATCTTCTTTACATTCGAATCGCTCTGGAGAAAGCTTCTCGAAACATTCAGCGGGATATCGGGAGAATCGATCACCCCGTGCAAAAGGGTGAGAAATTCCGGAACAATGCCCTCCACGGAATCGGTAACATAAACCTGATTGCAATACAGCTGAATTTTGTTCTTCTGGATATCGAAATTACTCTTGATCCGCGGAAAATACAGGATCCCTGTCAGCTTAAAGGGATAATCCACATTCAGATGAATATGGAACATAGGTTCATCCAGGGTTGGATAGAGGGAACGGTAAAATTCGAGGTAGTCTTCGTCCTTCAGATCGGCCGGTTTCCTGGTCCACAGGGGACGGGTTTCGTTGATAATACGGTCGCGGCCTGTTTCCACCTCTTTCCCGTCTTTCCACTCTTTTTCCTTTCCAAAGGCAATCTCCACGGGAAGGAAACGGCAGTATTTCTTCAGGATCCCGTATATCCTGTCTTCATCGAGAAACTCCTTTGAGTCCTTGTCAATATGCAGTACCACATCGGTACCCACCTCAGGTTTCTCTGCCTCTTCAATGGTGTACTCCGGGGTCCCGCTACATATCCATTTCACTGCCTGAGCCCCTTCACGGTATGAACGGGTAATGATCTCCACCTTTTCAGAAACCATAAAGGCTGAATAAAATCCCAGCCCGAAATGGCCGATGATGGCATTCGACTGTTCCTTGTATTTTTCCAGGAATTCGCCTGCACTGGAAAAGGCGATCTGATTGATAAACCTGTCAATTTCTTCGGCGGTCATTCCCACACCCCGGTCGGAAACGGTAATGGTTTTCTTTTTCTTGTCCATGCTGACCCTGATCGTCTGGTCTCCCAGTTCGCCTTTGTACTCTCCCACACTGGCCAGTGTTCTCAGTTTCTGGGTAGCATCCACGGCATTACTGATCATTTCCCTGAGAAATATTTCATGGTCGGAATACAGGAATTTTTTAATGATCGGGAAAATGTTTTCCGAAGTCACATCAATCTTACCTGTTTGCATAATTTCTTCTGTTTGGTTAAACAATGTTCGTCCCCGCGAATTTCGCAAAGGATATGCCATAAGAAAAAAACTGACAGAAAGTCACCGCAGGAAAGCCGGAATTCAGACAGAGCGTCCCTCCATGAAAATAAAAATGGCCCCGGTTATCAGTAGCAACATGACATAGACCAGAAGAGCCAGGTAGGTAATGCGGGTATATTTTTTTTCACGCATCAGTACCCTTTTGCTGATGATTCCCCTTACGTGGTTATTGATCCGGAGAAAAGCATTCTCATTCCTCTGGAAAACGGCATAACAGCCCAGGCTCATCAGGTCGTTCTGCAACTTTTCACTGAATTCGGGCAGCAGAACAATCAGTTCAATATTTCTGTTCATCCACTGAATATCCTTAATATTCTGTTTCAGTTCCGCAATCCTGGCTGAACGGTCGCCGTTAAAACTTGCACTGATCACTGCAATGATGGTATGATACCTGAAATATTTCCCCTTATCATAGATATCTTTCATCCGGTCGACGGAGTAGCAATGGACGATCTCGTATTTGGTACTATCATGAAATTCCAGGGCTACTTCTTCCATGTATGCCTTGTGCTCATCTACCAGAAACAGAAGCGTTTTTTGCCTGGAAAACAATTTCATGTGTGCCTGTAATGAATACCTCGAGTGTGAATGTAGGAATTTATTCTGAATTGAGAAACCCTGACGAAAGCCCCGGGATAATGCCTCACCTGTTTCTTACATCCACATCTTCCGTAAAATACCATTTCCCCTCCCTGAACTTCAGCCCATCGTAGGAAAAATCCGGACCATAAAACCGGTATTGACCCTTCAGCGAAGGATCAGGAGGCGAAAGATGGTCGAATATGATCATATGGCGATCAGGGTGATACCTGAGGGTCATGGTAGCCTGGGCCGTGTATTCGAAGATCATTCTGCATACCGGCGTTGCATTCTCCACGAAAACCGGCAATCCGAACACAGGATCTCCCTGCCGGTCGAACCACAACACATCGATAATTTTTCTGGAGCTGAAAAGATCGTGCATATCGGTACCGAGCAGGACATAATACGGCACACTGTCGGTTGGAACGGTGATCATATCGTAATACAGGCATCCGTACCACCGGTCGTGGGTCAGCATACCGTCGCCCGCCTGATTCAAGGGGCCTGATCGTCCGGATAATGGCAGAATATCTGCCGGCAGGATACCTTTCTTTTTCTGTATCAGCGATTGGTAATAATGAGTGCCATCATTCAGAGGGATATTCCATTGCAGGATCCTGAAGGAGCTGTCGGGTGCCACCAGAATACCCAGGTTCCTGACATTCCCGAATGTCCTGTTCAAAGCGGTATCTTCCGCAAGAGCCTGCTGTAAAACCGATACCAGTTGCCGGTTTATTTCCATTTTCTGCCGGTCATCAGCCATATGCTGTATTCTGTTAAAATACACCTGCAGACTGTCATCGGATACCGGCCATTTTTCTCCTTGTGCAAAACCTGGATTTACAGCAGTCATCGTCACATACAGGCAAATCAGAATAATCCTCATAGCATAAATCGGTTGATAGAAAAACGGGGAGATCGGGCATTTATTTTCCAGTCTGTTCAATCGACCGGTTCAGTATATCACATGCCAGCAGAATGTCTTCTTCTGAAATAGTCAGGGGAGGACTGATCCTGAATGAATGATCGTTGAACAAAAACCAGTCGGATACCACCCCGTTTTCTATGGCCTTGAAAACCGTCCGGATATTCCGTTCGGAATCACCCAGATCCACTGCCAGGAAAAGGCCTTTCCCCCTGATTTCCCTTATGGAAGGATGGTTCAGGTTTTTTCTGAAAAGTGCTTCCTTCCCCGGGATGTTCCATGATTTCACACCGGCAATCAGTTTTTTCATTCCGGCCAGTCCGGCTGCGCAACTTACCGGATGTCCTCCGAAAGTGGTAATATGGCCCAGGGGGGGATCGCTGGCCAGGCTTTTCAAGAGGGGTTCAGAAGCAATAAAGGCTCCCAGGGGCATTCCACAGCCCAGTCCCTTGGCAAGCACCAGGATATCGGGAACTACCTGTTCGTGCATAAAGGCAAAAAGGGGGCCGGTATGTGCGAAAGCCGTCTGTATTTCGTCAAAGACCAGGAGTGCCCCTTCTTCTGTGCATTTTTCCCGCAATGCCTGCAGAAAGCCTGAGGCAGGCAATCTGATTCCCGCTTCGCCCTGTATGGGCTCGACCACCACGCAGGCGCTCTGCCGGCTGATTTGTTCAAGCTGACTGAAATCATTGAAATCGATTAAACGAATTCCGGGCAGCAAGGGTCGAAAAGCATTCTTGAAGTATTCTCCTCCCATGATACTGAGGGCCCCCTGGCTGCTTCCGTGATAGGCATTCCTGAATGCCACGATCTCCGTTCTTCCTGTAAACCGTTTGGCCAGCTTCATAGCCCCTTCTATGGCTTCGCTTCCCGAATTGACAAAATAGACCTGGCTGAGGGGCTCCGGCAGATGTTCGACAAGCAGTTCGGCCAGCCTCACCTGGGGATGCTGAACATATTCCCCATATACCATGAGGTGCAGATATTTGTCCGCCTGTTCTTTCACAGCCGCCACCACATCCGGATCATGATGCCCCAGATAGCTGACCGATACGCCCGATACCAGATCGAGGTATTTTTTCTCATCGGGCCCGAACATCCATGAACCCGAGGCATGCACTACTTCAATATTCAGGGGAGTATCAGAAGTTTTGGCAATCAGTTGCCTGAAAAGTTGTCGGTCGCTTAGCATAGAGAATCCGGAAAATCATGTTCAGCCAGCAGCAGGTTACTTGACCATCAGGTTTATATCTTTCATCAATTGTTCCTTGTATGACTTTCCTATGGGAATTCCCTTGAGGCCGTGATCGGTTTCTATTTCCACCAAATTATCCTGTATAATGGCAATTTTGTTGATATTGATTATATAGGATCGGTGAATGCGAATGAATTTGGCCGGAGGCAACTTCCTTTCAATGGCCTTCATGGTAAAATGAATGGTATATTTTTCATTGAAAGTATTTAGAATAACATAGTTTTCAAGGGCTTCCACCCACAAAATATCATCCAGCTTAAGTCGCACCAGCGAAGAGCCTTTCTTAATAAAGATCTCTTCCCTGACATGATTGTCAAGGCGGGAAAGCTGGTAGCGGCTGTTGGCCTTCGATACGGCACGGTAAAAGCGCGGATAGGCAATGGGTTTCAGCAGGTAGTCGGTTACATCATAACTGAAAGCATCCAGCGCGTATTTTTCTTTTGAGGAAATGATAATGATCTGCGGTGGTTGTTTTAGCGTATTCATAAAGTCAATCCCGTTCATTTCGGGCATTTCAATATCCAGAAATATCAGATTGATCTGGTTATTACTGGTAATGGCATTGATGGCTTCCACTGCTGTGGAAAAGGAGGCAATCAAACTCAGGAAATTGGTTTTCTTAATGAATTCTTCTATAACCAATCTCGACATTCTGTCGTCATCTACAACAATACAGTTCATTTGTGGGGGAGTTCGTCATACAAATCAGTATGTTGGTAATTCATACCGGTCTATTCATCAAATATAATAAAAAAAACATTTTAAGGAACAAGATGCTGGACTGTTTTCTTTACGAAAGAAAGTCTGAAAAGGTTATGAATTTTTCTTCAGGAATCTTTCAATCAGCAGATCGCTTTTTTTGACCGTTTGCTTCAACCAGGACAGTTTAATACCTGTTTTTTCCTCTTCACTCAGTTCCCAGAAAAGGTCGGACATCCTGAGTTTACGGGTAAGCTGATATAGTATAACTGCCACTGAGACAGAAATATTCAAACTTTCGGTAAAACCCACCATGGGTATATAAAGAAATTCATCTGACATGTTCATTGCCTCCCGAGAAAGGCCATTCATTTCGGTGCCAAACAGTATGGCTACTTTTCCCTGTTCCAGGGAAAATTCATCCAGGCTTTTACTGTTTCTTTTCCGCGGAACGGTGGCCACCAGCCGGTAACCCGCCTTCTTCAGCCCGGCCAGAGCATCCTGTGTATTGTTTTCCGAACTGCGGTATTTTTTCAGGCTGAGCCATTGCGAAGAACCGAGGGCCACATCGGGATTGACCCGGTACCGGTTCCTGTTTTCAATAATATGTACATCCTGAACACCGAAACATTCGCACGACCGGAGCACGGCGCTGGCATTATGCGGCTGGTATATATCTTCCAGCACAACGGTGATATACCTGGTACGCCTGTCAATGATCCTGTCGAACAGGGCCAGTCTCCGTGGAGTAACAAAACCCGAGAGGAATTCGATCAAGGCCTGTTCCATCCTGCGGAAGTAAAACGGTGAAAAAAAAGGGAGTACCCAGGCACTCCCTCTTGTTCACAGGAACAATTTCTTTAAACGGTACCTGCCAGGTCACTTCCGGGCTTGAATTTCACCACTTTTTTGGCCTTGATGGTAATGGGTTTCCCGGTCTGGGGGTTCCTTCCGGTACGTGCATTCCTTTTGGCTACTGAAAAGGAGCCGAAGCCCACGAGAGCCACACGGTCACCTTTTTTCAATGCACTGGTGGTGGTTTTCACAAAGGCATCGAGAGCCCTTTTTGCATCAGCTTTGGTCAGGTTAGCTTCGCTGGCAATTGCATCGATCAATTGTGCTTTGTTCATAACAAACAGATTTTAGGGTTAAAATAATTTGATTATAAAAATGCAGCTTTTGTACAAATATAGGGGTTTTCTGAAGTTAAGCAAATTTCAGCCCAACAAAATGTGTCAACAATTTTTTCAACCAACTGTTGATAACTCCCTTTGCTGATGAGGGTTACAGAATATTTATCTGATTATCATAATGTTACACAACGTGGAAAAATAGAATTTCCATCATTTACAAACCTTTGCAGTAGTAGCTAGATGGGTTTCATGCGGGTTTCAGACCTTCCCCTAAGGGTTGTTAACGGTACAAATCCGTACGTTAATTGCTTGATTTCCTCCATTTGTCAAATTCAATGTAAGGGGAAAATACAGAACAGGATGGGTAGGAAATGACCATTTATTGTTGGGTCTTTTCGACGAAAAAGTCTATTTTTGCGGCGGAGGAATGGCAGAGTGGTCGAATGCGGCGGTCTTGAAAACCGTTGACCGCTTACCGGCGGTCCGGGGGTTCGAATCCCTCTTCCTCCGCAATACCCGGCCGGAGGCTCACGCCAGTGAGCCTCTTTTTATCTGCGCCGGCACCCTTGAGCGCCTGCGCTCATTAGGAGCCGGCGCTGATAAAAAGCGCCGCCGACAGGCGGAAACCGGCCGGGTTTTGCAGGACATCCTGCACGGGATCACGGACGAGCGCAGCGAGTCCTTAATCCCAAAGAAAAAGAAATCTGTGAAAACAAAGAGCCGGTATTGCGGGAAGCCGGGCGACGGTGAGACGCATACAAGGAATGCCCGAAAGTAAATCCGGCACCGTTGAGCGCCTGCGCTCATTAGGAGCCGGCGCAGATAAAAAGCGCCGCCGACAGGCGGAAACCGGCCGGGTTTTGCTGGACATCCTGCACGGGATCACGGACGAGCCCAGCGAGTCCGTAATCCCAAAGAAAAGGAAATCTATGCAAACACAGAGCCGGTAATGCGGATAGCCGGGTAACGGTGAGTCGCAAACAAGGAATGCCCGAAAGTAAATCCGGCACCGTTGAGCGCCTGCGCTCATTAGGAGCCGGCGCTGATAAAAAGCGCCGCCGCCAGGCGGAAACCGGCCGGGTTTTGCAGGACATCCTGCACGGAATCACGGACGAGCGCAGCGAGTCCGTAATCCCAAAGAAAAAGAAATCTGTGAAAACAAAGAGCCGGTATTGCGGGAAGCCGGGCGACGGTGAGTCGCAAACAAGGAATGCCCGAAAGTAAATCCGGCACCCTTGAGCGCCTGCGCTCATTAGGAGCCGGCGCTGATAAAAAGCGCCGCCGACAGGCGGAAACCGGCCGGGTTTTGCAGGACATCCTGCACGGGATC